>PCWU01000055.1:0-289 GCA_002787455.1 Gallionellaceae bacterium CG11_big_fil_rev_8_21_14_0_20_60_62
AATGTGCAACGATTGGCGGCGGACGGTGTTTCCCTGCTTGGGCCGGACAGCGGCGTGCAGGCGTGCGGCGAGGAAGGCATGGGACGGATGCTGGAAGCGGCAGATTTGGCGCGGGATATTTCCGATTTCCTTGAAAATGGGCAAGTACAAGAGAATGTCGGACTGAAGTCCGACCTACAGTCCGACCTGCACACCCTGCAAGGCGTGCGCGTGCTGATCACTGCCGGCCCCACCTACGAGGCAATCGATGCGGTGCGCGGTATCACCAACCGCAGCAGCGGCAAGATGG
>PCWU01000055.1:297-10044 GCA_002787455.1 Gallionellaceae bacterium CG11_big_fil_rev_8_21_14_0_20_60_62
GGTTATGCAGTGGCACAGGCGGCGCTGGAAAGGGGCGCCGAGGTCACGCTGATCTCCGGGCCAGTGGCGCTGCGACCACCACACGGCGTCGAGGTCGTGAACGTGGTCAGCGCCGGCGAGATGTTCGAGGCGGTCAAACAAAAAGTAGCGCAGGCTGATATCTTCATCGGCGTGGCGGCGGTGGCCGATTACCGCGCTGCCCAAACCAGCCCGCAGAAGATCAAGAAGAACGATGCCGCGCTGACGCTGCAACTCGTCCCCAACCCGGATATTCTGGCCTATGTCGCCGCCCTGCCGCAGCCGCCGTTCTGTGTCGGCTTTGCCGCCGAAAGTGAAAAGCTGCGCGAGCATGCCACCGCCAAGCGCAAGCAGAAAAATATCCCGTTGCTGGCCGCCAATCTGGCGCAGGACGCCATCGGCAGCGATGACAATGAGTTGCTGCTGTTCGACGCTGCGGGCGAGCACCGCCTGCCGCGCGCGGACAAGCTGACCACCGCGCGCGCGCTGTTGCGGCATGCCGTGACGCTTTACAAAAAGGGGAAATAAAAATGAAGAAAGTGGACGTCAAAGTGCTGGATCCGCGCCTGCACGAGCACCCGCCCGGATATGCCACGCCCGGTTCGGCCGGCATCGACTTGCGCGCCTGCATCGAGGGTTGCATGACCATTCGCCCCGGCCAATGCGAACTGGTTCCCAGCGGCATCGCCCTGCATCTGAATGACCCGCATTACGCGGCGATGATCCTGCCCCGCTCCGGCCTCGGCCACAAACACGGTATCGTGCTGGGCAATCTGGTCGGTCTGATCGACTCCGACTATCAGGGACAGATATTCATCTCGGTATGGAACCGCGGACAGCATCCGTTCGAACTGATGCCGCTGGAGCGCATCGCGCAACTGGTGGTGGTGCCGGTGGCACAGGTGCAATTCAACATCGTGGAGGAATTCCCAATGAGCCAGCGCGGCAGCGGCGGCTTCGGCAGCACCGGCAAGCACTGAACTGAAACATCCCATAAAAAAGCCGCGCAGTGCGCGGCTTTTTGCACCTCCGAACGTTGCAACGTTACTTGCGCAACTTCATCTCCAGCTCGGTGTGATCCTCACTGCGCACCGAAACCTTTTCTGCAACCGACTTGTAGCCTTCCAACTCTATCCGCACCGGGTAGATGCCGGGCGTCAAATCCAGGCGCAGCGGGGTCAGCCCGTAGTAGACATCATTTACATACACTTTGGCGCGTGACGGCACCGAACTTAACAACAACGCACCCTGTAACGAATTGACCGCGGCAACCGCAGGCACAGGCGGCGCAGACACCATCGGTACAGCAACCGCATTCACGGTTACGCCCGACACCGGCTTGACCGCGGCATTCAAACCAAATAATTCGGGGCGGGTTGACATCAGCACCGACAACAGGGATTCCCCGGTCTTGTCGGCAACCACCTGTAATCCGTTGCGCAGGAAATTGGCTACATCCCCTTTGGTGTTGCCGGAACTGCCGGCATAACGTTCCTGCTTCTCCGCCACCACACCCGACCAGATGACCTGGCCGCTGGCGACTTCGGTCAAAGTCGATTCAATGACGATGTGCAGATAATCGCGTTCCCTGATCTCGACGCTCAAGGTCTTGATCGATCCGCTCAGTTGAAACTGGGCGTTTTTAGCCCCCGCTCCCAGCATCTGCAAGCCCGCATCGCCCAGCTGCTTGCGCATGACATCGCCCACCAGAATGACTGCTTCCTGATCCAGCACGATCTGTTTGCCGGTCAGCCCCATGATGCGCGCCGTCGAAACGCCGACCTGGCGCGGTTCAACGCCGCTGCGGCCATCTTTGTAGGGTGCGATACGGACAGTGACCGGGTATTTTTGCTCACGCGCGCCGGGTGAGGGTTTGTCCGATAACCGGACATGCAACTCGTTGCCCAAATCGATGGAACCACCCAATCCGGTGCAGCCGGACACAAAGAGCAGAAGCACCAGGGGTGCGGCAGCTAAACGGAATAACTTCATAAAAATTTGTCTCCAGTAGTGGGGCGGGAGCATGCATTCCTCAACGCCGGAATGCGCTTCCTGTTTCAGCCGTGCGCGATGGCCGCTTCGATTTCGGCAAAGGTGCGGGCTATCTCGAAGCTTTGCGCCTGCGCGCCAAGCTGGCGCCCGATCTGGGTGGCGGAAAAAATGCCGCACACCAGCTGGCAGCCATCCTCCAGCGAAGTGGCAACCAGGGCATGCTGGCGATGGGATTTTTTCAGGGTTGCAACAATGGAACCAACCTTGGCCTTTTTTACCTCCTCAATATCCAGCACCTCCAGCTCCGACTGCGGCGTCATGATGTCGCTGACCAGGATGTCGGCATGGGTGCCGCCCATCTGCTGCAGAAAACGCATCGGCTTTTCACCCAGAATATCGCTGGCGGTAATGATGCCGGCCACCTGCTCCTCCTCATCCAGCACCAGCAACAGGCGCACGCCGTATTTGATCATCTTGGCGTTGGCCTTGTTCATCGAGGTCGCGGCACGGACGCTGACAACCGAAACCTTGCTCAAGTCGGTCATCACATCGGTTGCGGGCCCGCTCAACTTGACACGCACCGGCAAGGTTTGCGAGGGACGGACAAAGGAAGCGCAGACTTTGAGTGGCGTGGAGGCCAAGCTGTTGTATTCGGTGATCATGTTTTCTCCTGATTGATATTCAATTGATATTCACTGCACGCACGGTGAAAATGCACCGATTGTCCGCGCAAAGCGGGCAGGTAACGCACCAACTCGTTCAACGCCATCCGGTACACCTCGCGCTTGAACTCAATCACCGAGTCCAATTCCACCCAGTAATCGTTCCAGCGCCAGGCATCAAACTCCGGATGCCCAGAGGCGCGCAGACACACATCGCAATCGCGCCCGGTCAGCCGCAGCAGAAACCATATCTGCTTTTGTCCCCTGAAATGCGAGCGCGACTCGCGCTTGCCCCAACTGTTCGGCACATCGTAACGCATCCATTCCCGGGTGCGCCCCAGAATCTCGACATGGCAGGCATACAAACCGACTTCCTCGTGCAACTCCCGGTACATCGCCTGTTCCGGCGTTTCGCCGTGCTGGATACCGCCCTGCGGAAACTGCCATGCGTCCTGCCTGATGCGCTTGCCCCAAAATACCTGATTTTTTGCGTTGGTCAGAACAATGCCGACATTCGGGCGATAACCTTCTCGGTCTATCATGATTCGCCCCGTACATTTTGAATGGCACGGATTGTTCCACAATTCGTCCCCGCTGGAAAGACGGACAACCGCGCATACAGTAGAATTGCGGCCTTTGATGCCACACGGATACCTGGTCATGCGCGTTTCGCAATTTTTTATCTCCACCCTGAAAGAAGCCCCGGCCGAAGCCGAACTGGTCAGCCACCGCCTGATGCTGCGCGCCGGCTATATCAAACGGCTGGCCGGCGGCCTTTACACCTGGATGCCGCTCGGCCTGCGCGTGCTGCGCAAAGTGGAAAAAATCGTGCGCGAAGAAATGAACCGCAGCGGCGCGCTCGAATTGCTGATGCCGGCGGTGCAACCCGCCGAACTGTGGCAGGAAACCGGGCGCTGGGATGTGTTCGGGCCGCAAATGCTGAAAATCCGCGACCGCCACGACAACCTGTTCTGTTTCGGCCCGACCCACGAGGAAGTGATCACCGATATCGCGCGCCGCGAGATCAAGAGCTACCGCCAGTTGCCGCTCAATTTCTACCAGATCCAGACCAAGTTCCGCGACGAGGTGCGGCCGCGCTTCGGCGTGATGCGCGCGCGCGAGTTCATGATGAAGGACGCCTATTCCTTCCATGCCGACTTCGACAGCCTGCAACAGACTTACCGGGTGATGTACGACACCTACAGCCGCATCTTCAACCGCCTCAATTTGCAGTTCCGCGCGGTGGCGGCGGATACCGGCGCGATTGGCGGCAGCGGTTCGCACGAGTTCCACGTACTGGCCGATTCGGGCGAGGACGGTTTGGCGTTTTGCCCCGCTTCGGATTACGCCGCCAACGTGGAGTTGGCCGAAGCGGTTGCGCCTGAGACACCGCGCGCAACCCCCGCCGAGACAATACGAGACGTTGCCACGCCCAGCCAGACCACCTGCGGGGACGTGGCCGCGCTGCTCGGCATTCCCTTGCAACGCACCGTAAAACTGCTGGCCGTCATCGCCTCTGAACAACTGGTCATCCTGCTGCTGCGCGGCGACCACGGCCTGAACGAAGTGAAGGTGGGCAAATTGCCCGGCCTCGCCGATTTCCGTTTCGCGCGCGAAGACGAGATCCGCGCCTTCTTTAATTGCCCGCCCGGCTTCCTCGGCCCGGTCGGGATCGAGCGCGGCAAGACGCGCGTGATCGCGGATCGGAGCGTGGCGGTGATGAGCGATTTCGTCGCCGGCAGCAACAAACCAAAATTCCATACTGCCGGCATCAACTGGGGACGCGACTTGGCCGAACCCGATCTCGTCGCCGACATTCGCAACGTGGTGGCCGGCGATCCCTCTCCCGACGGCCGTGGCACGCTTGAACTGTGCCGCGGCATCGAGGTGGGTCATATCTTCCAGTTGCGAACCAAATACTCGGAAGCGATGAAGGCCGTGTATCTCGATGAAAACGGCAAGACACAAATCATGGAGATGGGCTGTTACGGCATCGGCGTGTCGCGCATCGTGGCCGCCGCCATCGAGCAGAACAATGACGAACGAGGCATCACCCTGCCCGCCGGCATGGCGCCGTTCGAGGTCGCCATCGCCCCCATCGGCTACAAAAAGAGCGAAGCGGTGCGCCGTGCGGCCGATGCCCTGTACGCAGAACTCTCAGCCGCCGGTATCGAGGTGTTGCTGGATGACCGCGACGAGCGTCCCGGCGTGATGTTTGCCGATCTAGAACTGATCGGCATCCCGCATCGCATCACCATCGGCGAACGCAGTCTGAAGGAAGGACAGGTCGAATATCAGGGGCGCCGCGATGCGGGGGCACAGGCCGTGGCCTTGCAAGACATGGCGAAGCTCGTACAATCGGCGTTATGCGATTAAATCTATACTCCCAACCGCTATTGCGGGCGCTGGCACTGGCGGCAGGCGTCTGTTTCGCCGCCACAGTACAGGCCGGAACGCAACGGGAAGAGGTGCTTGCGGCCAGCGTCAAAGCGGTGTTGCAACGCAGCGTGGCGGATCAGGCTGCGCCCAAGCTGGCCTTTGCCAACCGCCACGAGGCGGACAAATGGCTGAATGAGATGTCGCGCCGTTTGCAGTCGCGGATGCCGGACAAAAACGCGCGGTTTGAATTTCTCAGCACCGTGCATTACGAGGCGACGCGGGCGGGATTGGATGCGCATCTGCTGCTGGCACTGATCGAAGTGGAAAGCGGCTTCCGCAAATATGCGGTATCAAAGGCCGGCGCGCGCGGCTATATGCAGGTGATGCCGTTCTGGACCCGCTCCATCGGCACGCCGGAGCATAACCTGTTTCATCTTCGCACCAACCTGCGCTATGGCTGCACCATCCTGCGCCATTATTTGAATATAGAAAAAGGCGATATCCACCGCGCGCTCGCGCGCTACAACGGCAGTCTGGGCCAGCCGAAATATCCGCAGCGGGTACACGCAGTATGGAAGAAGAAGTGGCGTCCGGTCAGCCGGGGTTGATTTCAGGATCAGCAATTAACCACGGATGCCCGCGGATTTACACAGATAAACAAAAGACGATATCAACCCTCGTCGGAGAACTATACTTTGTGCAGCCCCGACTCCGCATAGTCCGCGTTCTTACCGGTATTGATCTGTGCCTAATTTAAATTTGTCAGGGTTTAGTGCTTTTGATGTATGACTCGACACTGTCGCGCGTGAGCATGCCCTGCTGGTAACTGACCAGCTCCCCGCGCGGATTGTAGAGATAGGAAGTGGGCAGCACCGTCACCTCGCCCACCTGTTCGGCCAGGTCATAATCCCCCAGCACGACCGGATAATTCACTTTGAAACGCTCAACAAACTGGCGCACCGATTTCGCGCTCGAGTCGAGCGCGACCCCGATCACCACCATATCTTTATTACTGTGCGCCCGGTGCAGATCAACCAGATCGGGGATCTCTTCCAGACAGGGCGGACACCAGGTCGCCCAAAAATTCACCAGTACCCACTTGCCGCGATAATCGGCCAACCGTTGCGGCTGGCCTTGCATATCCTCGAACACGAAGGGCTGCGCACCCGCTGCAACGACTCCCGGCAACAGCAGCAACGCCAGCGCCAGTCCCCGCCAACGCATCAATGCGCGTCCTTGCCGTCAGTTGCCGCCGCCGAATGGCCGTCGGACGCATGGGTCAGATACAGCGCCAGGGCGATCAGCGCAATCGCCGCACCGAAATACACCAGATCGATCGGCGCTTCGATAGCCATACCGAGCGCTTCCTCAAACAGGGTCACGATCATGATCATCAAGATAACCTTGGCCAAGCGCTGCTTCAGATCATCCAGATTGCTGATCACCAGGATCTTGCTGGAGGCGCGGCTACCATGCGCCTGGTCGATATCGCTGATAAACAGCTCATACAAGCCGAGCGAAAAGATCAGCATCACGGTCGCCAACAGGTAACCGTCCACCACTTCGACGATATGCGACACCGTGCTGTCGTGCAGAGCTTTGCGTGCCTCTTCGGTCAGGGAGGAATCGGCGTAATGCAGGGCGTGCTGGAACAGATAGAGAACATCGACTGTCGCCAGATAGAAGATGGCAAAACCGGCCAGCAAACTGCCGATGACCGCGCTCAAAATAACGAAGCGGCTGTTCCACAATGCCCCTTCAAATAACTTTTCCAGAAAATTCATGTTCTCTCCTTTATCGATTCACCACGCCCGCCGCGCGGGGCGCGCATTAAAGCCGAAAAGCCGCAATCGGGCAACTTTAAGGCGGCTTTAGTCTCTTTGCCAGATATCGCGCAAAGTTTGCCCCTGCGCCGCACCGATACATTTGTCCAGCCGCACGAACCATTGCCGCACCGCCTCGTCCGCCGGATGTTTGGGTAGCGCGTCGGCATCGAGCAGGAATAAACGGGTCAGGTCGGCAACCGGAACATGCTCCGGCACACGCAACAACCCCCATCCTGAATCAGATAATTTGCCCACGATTTTAGCCTTGGACAGTTGCGCCATGATACCCTCCACCTCATCGTAGCCGATGCGCAACTGGCGCGAAAGCCGGGGCAGGGCGTACACCTCGCCATGCTGCAGCCCCCGGTCCATTTCTTTCAGGATGTGCAGGGCAAAATAAAGCCGCGCAGGCTGGTCGATCTTCAGCGCGTGATGGCTGCGCCAGTGCGGAATGGCGGCGGCGATGATGGCGCCGAACAGCAGCATCAGCCAGGAAAGATAAATCCACAACAGGAAAACCGGAATACTGGCAAATGCGCCATACACCAGCTTGTAAGTCGGAAACTGGGTGATGTAGTAGGCGAAACCGCGATTCATGGCCTCGAAGGCAATGGCCGCAATGACACCGCCGATCATGGCATGAATGATCGGCACATAGCGATTAGGAACCACCCTGAATAACAGGGTAAAGGCCGCGCTGGTGAGCAACACCGAAAATAATTTCAGTGCCCCCGCGTTGAATGCCGACAGCTGCCTGTCATGCGAAAGCGAAATTCCCGTCAACCACGAAGTCAGCGACAGGCTGGCGCCGATCAGCAACGGCGCAAGAGTAATCACCGCCCAATACACCAGCACCCTTTGCAGTATTTTGCGCTGGCGGGAAGCGCGAAAAATGCGGTGAAACGCATTGTCGATGGTGAGCATCATCCACATTGCGGTCACGCCGAGAAAGGCAATGCCGACCGCGGTCAGGCGGGACGCGCTTTCGGCAAACTGCTCCACGTAGCGCGAAATCATTTTCCCGCCGGTTTCCGGCACCAGATTCAACAGCAGGAAAGATTTAAAACTGGCTGCCAGATCGGCAAACACCGGAAAGGCGGTAAACACGGTCAGCATGATGGTCAACAGAGGCACCAGCGAGAGTAAGGTGGTAAAGGTCAGGCTGGCCGCCATCTCTGCACAACGGTCCTGGCGCAGGCGCAGCACCACGAAGCGCAAAAAGTGCAGCACATCCTTCGCATTCTGAAATAAACGTTCCATATCGCTAAATGGCTTCATACAATGCGCGCATGATACCCGACAAAACTCCCGCCCACGCCAACCCGCGCAGCGCGCGCCAGCTGTTGCGCGCGCACCGGTACGGCGCGCTGGGCACCCTGTCGCAAAAATTCGACGGCCACCCGTTCACCTCGATCACCCCGTATCTGGTGGATTTCGACGGTAGTGTGCTGATCCTGATCAGCGGCCTGGCGGAACACACAAAGAACATCCTGAACGACTCGCGGGCCAGCCTTGTCAGCCACAATCAGGCCGACCCGCGCATCCAGACCCAGGGACGGGTCACCCTCGTCGGGCACGCGGCGCACCAGCCCGATCGCGCCGACTGTGCCAAGCGCTATCTGCGCTACTTTGCCGAAACCCGCAACTGGTATGAACTCCCCGACTTCAATTTCTACCGCATCACCCCCTTGGCAATCCGTTATATCGGCGGTTTCGGCGACATTCACTGGATTGGCAACGAAAACTATCTGCTGCAGCGCTATCCGCTGATGCAGCAAGAAGACTCGCTGATCGAAGAATTGAACCTCCATCCCGCCCTGCAAAAACGGGGCGCCATGCTGATTGGTGTCGATTGCGACGGCTATGACCTGGTGGTCAATGGCGCGGTCGTGCGCCATGAGTTTGCAGAGTTGACGCTCGACGCGGCGGCAGCCCGCGCGGCCATTCTGGCCGAATAAAAAAACGACCGTCCGTGGACGGCCGTTTTCGTTACATCCAGGCCGCGCTCACAACTGCGGATGCGAACGCTGCAGGCCGGCCTGAATCTTGTTTAGCGCGTTCAGATAGGCCTTGGCCGACGCGGTCACAATGTCCGTGTCCGCCCCCTGTCCGTTGACCACGCGTCCACCCTTGGCCAGACGCACGGTCACTTCGCCCTGCGCATCAGTGCCGCTGGTGATGTTGTTGACCGAGTACAGGAGTAATTCAGTCCCGCTGTGCGCGATCTGCTCGATCGCCTTGAAAGTGGCATCCACCGGTCCGCCGCCCTGTGCGTCGGCTTGTTGTTCCTTGCCGCCAACGCTCAACACCACCCGCGCCACCGGCAGTTTCCCGGTTTCGGAATGCGCACCCATCGCCACCAGGCGAAAATGCTCGCTGATCTGGGTCACCCCTTCGTCGCTCACCAGCGCCTGCAAGTCCTCGTCAAAGATTTCGTGCTTCTTGTCGGCCAGATCCTTGAAACGCGCGAAGGCGGCGTTCAGCGCTTCCTCTCCGTCCAGCACGATGCCCAATTCCTGCAGGCGGGCGCGAAACGCGGCGCGGCCCGAGTGCTTGCCCATCACCATTTTGTTCGCACCCCAGCCCACATCTTCCGCGCGCATGATCTCGTAGGTTTCGCGGTGCTTCAGCACACCGTCCTGATGAATGCCGGACTCGTGCGCAAACGCATTGGCACCGACGATGGCCTTGTTCGGCTGCACCGGATAGCCGGTGATACTGGACACCAGCTTCGAGGTCGGGACGATCTGCGTGGTGTCGATGGTGGTGTCACAACTGAAGATGTCACGCCGCGTCTTCACCGCCATCACCACCTCTTCCAGAGACGCATTGCCCGCGCGCTCGCCCAGACCGTTGATGGTGCATTCGAC
>PCWU01000112.1:0-2136 GCA_002787455.1 Gallionellaceae bacterium CG11_big_fil_rev_8_21_14_0_20_60_62
TCCCATCTCGAACAGGACAGTGAAACGACTTCGCGCCAATGATAGTGTGCATCCGCATGTGAAAGTAGGTCATCGTCAGACTCCTTACAAACAAAACGCCCCTCCAGAAATGGTGGGGCGTTTTGCTTTTAGGGTTTGAAGAAGATCTGCTGTATGCGTCCAGCCGCCCTGCTAGGAACAGGCTGTTTGCCGACAACGAACGTGCCGGAAAACGCGCGCCCGCGATACAAAGCCTGTTCGCCACCGCAAAGCTCAACGGCATCGAGCAAAATAGGTCATCGTCAGACTGCTTGCAACGATAAACCCCCGGGCGACCCCCCGGGGGCATTTGCAGGAAGGCGGGGTGCTTGGACGCTTACTAAACACTGGCAGGCGAGCCGGCTGGTCTATAATCCCCGTACAATTTGGCGGGAGCGACATGAATAAATATCTCGGGTATGGGTTGTGGACGCTCGGCGGACTGGTTTTTCTTGCCGGCAGTGGGTTGGCTTATGTCGCGATGACATTTGATCCCAATGAGTACAAGCCGGAAATTATCAGAGCAGTGCAGGACAGCACGCAGCGCACGCTTAAAATAGACGGAAATATCAAGCTGACTTTTTTCCCGAGTCTCGGCGCGCATCTTGGCGCCATGACCCTTTCGGAAGTTCAAAGCGATGAAGAATTTGCCGCAATCAAGAGCGCTGATGTCTCGCTTGCTTTATGGCCGCTGCTGCGGCAACAGGTGGTGGTCAGCCGGGTAGCGCTGAACGGAGCCAAGCTTCGGGTGGTTAAGCTGCGGAGCGGCAAGCTGAGTGTTGACGATTTGCTGGCGTCCAAGCCTGTTGCGGCTAGCGATGGTGCCGCCGCGCCACAGGGTAAGCCGGTGGATTTCGACATTGCCTCGGTCAAGGTTGCCGACGCGGCCCTGATTTTCCGGGATGAAGTTACCGGGATGGAAGCGAGTGTTTCCGAGTTGAACCTGGTGAGCGGACGGATTGCCGATGGCGTACCAGGCGACATTGAGCTGTCGGGGCATATTCAACTGAACGAGCCTAAACTGGATTTGTCCGCCAGGCTTAAAACAAAATTTCAGTTTGATCTCAAACAAGACAGGCAACAATTCGACGGCCTGGATATTCAAATTAACGGGACTGCCCTGGACTTTACCCGTCTGTCAATCGGTGTGACGGGAGAGGTTGAGCTACATAGTGCCTCGGGGGAATTTTCCGCCAGGGAGTTGAAGCTGACTGCCGTCGGTAGCAAGGGGGCGGACCCTTTCGAAATGCGTCTGGATTTGCCCGGGGCAGGGTTGCTTGAACAACGCCTGAGCGCAACAGGGCTGGGATTGAACGGCTATGTGACTGCCGCAGCCGGGAAACTCGACGTGGCCGCGTCCTTTGCTTCATTGGAGAGCAATCTGCGCCAATTCAGAATTACCGGGCTTGTGCTGAGTGCGGGGATGAAACAACCCGCGCAAGCTTATGACCTCAAGCTGTTCGCGACTGCCAACGGCAACATCGAAACCCGCCAGTACAACTTGCCGGATATGAAAATTTCCTTAAGCGCGATCGGTGATCAGTTGCCGGGGAATGCGCTGAAAGGAGAACTAAATGGGGGCGTGCAGGCGGATTTGAAGCGCCAGAGCGTACAGGCAAACTTTGCCGGAAAACTTCAACAAAGCCAGTTGAAAGCCAAGGCGGCAGTCAATAATTTTAAATCCCCGCGCATTCGCTACGACATTGAGATCGACCAGTTCGATGCGGATCCCTATTTACCAAAGACTGCGGCCGGCTCGGAGCCGTATCCCGCAACACCGGAGCAGACGCTGAATCTGGATTTTCTGAAGCCGTTAAATCTGGATGGCAGCTTGCGCATTGGCGCGCTAAAGGTGTTGAACGTGAAGATGAACCGGCTGCGTGCGGACTTGAAAGCGAAAGGCGGGGTGCTGAGGCTTGCGCCATTCAACGCGAATCTTTACCAGGGCAATCTGGCCAGCGAGCTTGAGCTGAATGTGAGCCGGGCCGTGCCCCAGCTTGCGATCAAGGCCGAACTTGGCGGGGTCGAGATTGGGCCGCTGTTGAATGACTCGCTGCAGATGGATTTCCTCAGCGGAAAAGGCAACGTTGCGGTTAACGTGGTTACGCAAGGCGACCG
>PCWU01000112.1:2163-2316 GCA_002787455.1 Gallionellaceae bacterium CG11_big_fil_rev_8_21_14_0_20_60_62
AAAGGCATCAACTTGGCGAAAAGTGTGCGCGATTTCGGCAAGGGGACCGACAGGACACAGGGTGCGAACAAGGAAGAGAAGACTGATTTTAGCGAGATGAAAGCCAGCTTTAAAATCGCCAACGGTGTGGCGCACAACGATGACTTGTTGATG
>PCWU01000112.1:2339-9734 GCA_002787455.1 Gallionellaceae bacterium CG11_big_fil_rev_8_21_14_0_20_60_62
AGGCGACATCAATCTCGGCAACGAGAGTCTGGATTATCTGGTCAAAGCGACTATCACCGGGACGAGCAAGGGACAGGGAGGCAAGGACGAGGTTGGCGGATTGACTGTGCCGGTGCGCCTGAGCGGGCCATTCACCGCGCTGAAATACAAACTGGAATTCAGCGCCATGGCATCCGATGCGGTTAAACAGAAATTGCGAAGCTTGATGCAGCAACCGGGAGGGGAGGCCAATTCCGGGGCGGAAGATCAGCTTAAGCAGGGCTTGAAGAGGTTGTTCAAATAAACCTGCCTTTACTACCCTCAAGCACCACACAGTCATTCTCGCAACGGCTGGTCGCCTGGCATCGGGTGCATGGGCGCCATGACTTGCCGTGGCAAGGGCAGGATGCCTATCGTGTCTGGCTTTCCGAGATCATGTTGCAACAGACTCAGGTGAGTACGGTAATCCCCTATTACCTGCGTTTCATTGCGGTTTTTCCCGATATTGAAACACTGGCTGGCGCCAGCGAGGAGCAGGTGCTCGCTCACTGGAGTGGCCTCGGCTATTACGCGCGCGGGCGCAATTTGCATCGCGCTGCGCGGATCATGGTTGAGCGGCACAGCGGAGAATTTCCGTGCCGAAGCGCCGACATCCTGGCGTTGCCGGGGATCGGGCGTTCCACTGCTGCCGCAATCTGTGCGCTGGCTTATCACCAGCGTCAGGCGATTCTCGACGGCAATGTCAGGCGTGTGCTGGCGCGTTACTGCGGCATCGAAGGCTGGACCGGAAGGCGGCAAGTGGAGGAGCAGCTATGGCAGCACGCCGAAGCCATGTTGCCAGCACAGGATGTCGCTCTCTACACCCAGGGTTTGATGGATCTGGGGGCAACCGTGTGTGTCCGTGGCTGCCCCAAATGCGCGGTATGTCCGCTACGGAGTGATTGCAATGCGCTGCGCACCGAGCGTACCCGCGTGCTGCCCACCCCAAGACCCGGAAAAATTGTGCATGAAAGGCGGGCGGCTTTCCTTATGGTGCTCCACGACCATGACATCCTGTTGGAGAAGCGTCCGCCCGGCGGTATCTGGGGCGGCCTCTGGTGCCTGCCGGAGATGGACAGGGCGGAAGAAACCAATTTTATGCAACGCAACGGTTTGGTTGCCTGCGGCAGAAACGAACAGCCACCGTTCATTCATACTTTTACCCATTTTAGGTTGCAGATTACGCCGGTGTTGCTGCGTGTGGCGGGCAAGCCGCTGTTGGCGGGCGAACAGGGTTCGCAATGGGCGGATTTGCGCGCCGCGTTACAGATGGCAATTCCGGCACCGGTCAGGCGCTTATTGCTCGGGCTGGCGCACGAGTCGACCTGAACCCGGCCCCGGCTTATCTTCGCTTGCGCTGGGCTTCGAGGATTTCGCGGTATTGTTTGAGCTCGGTTTCTATGGTGGAGAGCTGGTAATAATCATTCCCGGTGCGCTTGGCCAATTCAAGTTGCTCAATGGCGCCGCGCAGGTTGCCGTGCAAAATCTCATGGTACGCGAGCACGTGGTGCGCCTCCTGCCGGCGGCCCAGTGCAGAATAGGCGCGCGCCTGTAATTCGTACAATCTGGCGTTGTTGCCGTCGAGCGCGACTTCCCGGTCCAATATTTGCAGGGCTTCGTCATGGCGTTGCCGGCTCAGCAGCACGTTGACGTAATCGAACACCAGCGCCCGATGACGCGGATACTGTTTGAGCGCGGCGCGGTAGAACTCGAGGATCTCGCTGCCTTTGCCGGTTTGTTGCCTGATGTTGCCGTCCAGCGCGGCCAAGGTTGGATTGGGCGGGGCGAGGCGCTTCAGCGTGTCGAGTTCGCTCGCCGCCCGCGCGATGTTGCGCGCACGCAACAGTGCCAGGACCAAACCGTAGCGCTGGGCCAGCGGATTGCCGAATTTATTTTCGCCCAGTGCGGCTTCAAAAAAACCGACGGCATCCTGCGGAGTTTTTTGCGCCGCGATGACGCGCGCGCGCATCAGCTGAAAATCCAGACTGTCTGCCACCAGCTTGAAAGGGATCTGCTGGGCGCGATTGCCCACATCGGCGATTCGCTCGTTCGTCAGCGGGTGGGTGCGCAGATAGCTTGGAGCGTTGCCCTCGATCAGCCGGGTGGCGGTCTGCAGGCGCTCGAAGAACGTCGCCATGGCGTGCGGATCGAGGCCGGATCGTTGCAGGATACCCATGCCGATACGGTCGGCCTCTTTTTCGTGCTCGCGAGTGAAATCGAGTTGGCGCTGGAGCACGCCGCCCTGCGCGCCGACGATACCCGCCTGCAAAGCATCCGGATTGCTGCGCGCGGCAAGGATCGCGACCGCAACCGTGGCCAGTGCCGCAAGCGAGTCATATTTCCGGCCGGATACCATGCGCGCCAGATGATGCTGGGTGACGTGCGAGATTTCGTGGCTCAAAACCGATGCCAGCTCCGATTCGCTTTGCGCCAGCAGCAGCAGTCCCGTGTTGACGCCGATAAAACCGCCGGGCAGGGCAAAGGCGTTGACCGTGCTGTCATCAATCACAAAGAATTCGAAAGCCTGTCCCGGCTCGCTGCTGCTGGCGACAAGCCGCTGGCCCAGCCGGTTGAGATAGTCGCTCAATTCCGGGTCGTCCAGGTAGCGTTCGCTGGCGCGAATCTGCAGCATGCTCTGCTCGCCAATCTGGCGTTCCATTTGCGGCGATATCGAGGTTTGCGATACGTCACCCAGATCGGGTAAGCCGTCCGCCGCGAGCGGCAGCGGGAACAGGAGCAGCAGGGAGAGGATGATTTTTTCCATGCGTCTATGATAGCACCGGGAGCGCACGGTTCCCCGGGCTGGACAGGCAGGCGCCAAAACCGCAGAATGCGTTCCCGTCGGCACAATCTCCCGCATGCAATCCATCGGAAAATATCAGGTTGTCAAAGAGCTTGGACGCGGTGCCACCAGCACCGTGTTTCTGGCGCTGGACCCGTTCAACCAGCAGCAGGTGGCGATAAAACTTTTCAATCCGGGCGTGCTGCAACACAGCGCCAGCGGCAAGGCGTTCCGCAAATTGCTGCTGACCGAGGCATCGCTCGCCGGCAAACTTTCCCATCCGCACATCGTCAAGATATTCGATGCCGTCATGGAGGGAGAGGTGAATTACATGGTGATGGAATATGTGGAGGGCGAGACGCTGGAAAGAGTCGCCGAGGTCGATCACCTGCTGCCGCTGGGGCGCATTGCCGAGATTATCTACAAGTGCTGCAAGGCGCTGGAATACGCCCAGTATCAGGGGGTGATCCACCGCGACATCAAACCGGCTAACATTCTACTGCGCGGGGAGAGCGATATAAAAATATCCGATTTCGGCGCGGCTTTTCTGGAAAACCAGCAAACCACCCAGGTTAGCGGGGTGGGTTCACCGGCCTATATGTCGCCGGAACAGATCAAGGAGCAATCCCTGACGCATCAAACCGACATCTACTCGCTCGGGGTGACGATGTATCGCATGCTGACCGGCAAACTGCCCTTCGATGCGGCCAACAACTACAGCATGATCTACCAGATCATGAACATCGAGCCGCCGCCGCCGAGCAATTATCGCCCGGAAATTCCTCCGGAGATGGATGCCATTGTGCAGCGCGCCATGTGCAAGGAAACCGCCCGACGTTACCGGACATGGGATGAAATGGCGCGCGATCTGGTCGCTTTAATCAGCCACAATGTGCCGCAGCAGGAGCAGATATTCGACACTGAGAAATTCGATACAATCCGCGCCTTGCCTTTCTTTGCCGATTTTGGCGATGTCGAATTATGGGAGGTGCTGCGCATCAGCGAATGGCGCAAGGTACACAAGGACGAGCAGATTCTGCGCGAGGGTGACACCGGGCGGAATTTCTACATCATTGCCGGCGGTTCGGTTCGGGTGCTCAAGCTGGGACGTTTGCTGAGTTTGTTGCACAAGGGAGATTGTTTTGGTGAAATGGCCCACCTCTCCGGCAAAGAGGCCAGGCGCTCCACCGATGTGTATGCCAAGGCAGAGGTTAAACTGATCGAGATCGATCCGGAAGTGCTGGCGCGGGCAACCGCCAATTGCCGCTATCAATTCAGCGAGGCTTTTTTGCGCTTGCTGGTGAAACGGCTGGCGGTGGCCAACACCCGCGTTTCAAGATTGTTGACCGACCACGAAAATGAGTCGTAGTTATCAAGGAAGGAAAATTGCAGTGAATGAATTCAGGAATATAACGGTCGCCGAATTGCCGGCCTTGATCGCCGCCGGCGGTGCCCAACTGATCGATGTGCGCACCGATGCCGAAATCGCCCGCGGCCGGATCAAGGGCGCCACCCCTTTGCCGCTGCATCTGCTGCCCTTGCGTTTGCACGAGCTGGAGAAAAACCGGCCGACCGTGTTTTATTGCCAGATGGGCGGCCGTTCCGCCCAAGCCGCCGCTTTTGCCGCCGCGCAGGGGCTTGCCAAAGTGTTCAATCTGCAAGGCGGAATTACCGCCTGGTATCACGCCGGCGGTGAGTTGGAAGCATGAGCGATCCGGTTTTTGACGCCGAACTGGATGTGCGAAAACTGGCCTGTCCGCTGCCCATTCTGCGCGCCAAGAAGTCGTTGTCGGCAATGGCCGCAGGCCGAGTGTTGAAAGTAACGGCAACCGACAAAGGCTCGCCCAAGGATTTCGTTGATTTCTGCAGCAAGACCGGCAATGAGCTGATCTCATCGACCGGGCAGGACGGCGAATTTATCTTTCTGATCCGTCGCCGTTAAACGCCAATGCATTAGTCCACTAACTACACGAAACATACCAACCTGAAACAAATTTCGCGCGGTTGGTTTTTGTGCCTTTCGGGTTTTTCGCGGACTGATTTCATTCCCTGGCCGGCTACCGCAGCTTCTTGCGCTGTACCTGCAACTGCGCCAGCGTAGCCCCAAACGCTTCCAGACGTTTCTTCTCCTGCTCCACCACCGCAGCCGGAGCGCGCGCAACAAAGCTCTCGTTGCCGAGTTTGGCACCGGCTTTGGCGATCTCGTTGCTGAGGCGCGCAATCTCCTTATCCAGCCGCTCGCGTTCCGCGGCCACATCGATCTCCACTTTCAGCATCAGCTTGAAATTGCCGACGATGGAAACCGGCGCATCGCCTTCCGGCAATCCGGCAACGATCTGCACTTCGCTCAGCTTGCCCAGGCTGCCGATGTAAGGAGCCAGGGTGTTTAATACCGTTGCATCGCCGGCCGCGATCAGCGGCACGCGTGCGGCCGGCGACAGGTTCATCTCGCTGCGCAGGCTGCGGGTGGCAGTGATCAGCTCTTGCAACAATTTGATCTGGGCGATGGCGGTCTCGTCGATCTTGCCTGCATCGGCCTTGGGATAGGCTTGCAGCATGATGCTGTCGCCCTTACGGTTAGCCATCGGCGCGACCGACTGCCACAACTCCTCGGTGATGAACGGAATAATAGGGTGTGCCAGACGCAGGATGGTTTCCAGCACGCGTACCAAAGTTCTGCGGGTTGCACGTTGCTGTGCGAGGATCGAAGAATTGTCACGCGCGAGCGTGACATCGTTGGTTCCCTCGCCCTCCGGGAGAGGGCTGGGGCGAGGGACACCGTTGAGCTGCACCTTGGCCAGTTCCACATACCAGTCGCAGTAGGTGTTCCATACCAGTTCGTAAACGGCGCGCGCGGCCATGTCGAAACGGTAGGTGGCGAAGTGTGCTGCCATTTCCGACTCGGCCTTCTGTAGTTCGCCAACCATCCAGAGGTCGGCTGCGGAATACTCAAGCGGCAGAGATTCGTCTTGCCCCACATCTTTGCCCTCGCAATTCATCAGCACGAAGCGCGTGGCATTCCACAGCTTGTTGCAGAAGTTGCGGTAGCCCTCGCAGCGCTGCATGTCGAATTTGATGTCG
Source organism: Gallionellaceae bacterium CG11_big_fil_rev_8_21_14_0_20_60_62 (assembly GCA_002787455.1). Taxonomy (GTDB): domain Bacteria; phylum Pseudomonadota; class Gammaproteobacteria; order Burkholderiales; family Gallionellaceae; genus Sideroxyarcus. Next base: position 8,221 of record PCWU01000112.1, read on the forward strand.
CGTCCTGGTGAGGCGAGCGAGGCGAAGGTGAAACGCAGCGCATCGGTGCCGAAGGCGGTGATGCCGTCCGGGAATTCGCGGCGGGTGCGCTTCTCGATCTTCTCCGCATCCTTGGGGTTCATCAGGCCCGTGGTGCGTTTCTTTACCAGCGAGTCGAGGTCTATGCCGTCGATGAGGTCGATGGGGTCGAGCACGTTACCTTTGGATTTTGACATCTTCTGCCCTTCCGCATCGCGGATCAGGCCGTGCACGTACACATCCCTGAACGGGATCTTGCCGGTGAGGTGTTTGGTCATCATCACCATGCGCGCCACCCAGAAGAAGATGATGTCGAAGCCGGTGACCAGCACGGAAGATGGCAGGTATTGCTTCACGAACTCGTTTTGCGCATTGAACGGCTTGCCCTCTTCCCAGTCGAGTGTGGAGAACGGCCACAGCGCTGACGAGAACCAAGTATCGAGCACGTCATTGTCGCGGTCCAGCTGCCCGGCGTAGCCGGCCTGGTTGGCGAGCTTGCGCGCTTCGGCTTCGTCGCGCGCGACGAACACTTCGCCGTTCACGCCGTACCAGGCGGGAATCTGGTGACCCCACCACAGTTGGCGCGAGATGCACCAGTCCTGGATGTTGTTGAGCCACTGGTTGTAGGTGTTGACCCAATTCTCCGGGTGGAACTTGATCTCGCCGGAACCCACACATTCCAGCGCCTGTTCGGTGATGGATTTACCTTCCGGGCCGGCTTTGCTCATGGCGACGAACCACTGGTCGGTGAGCATAGGCTCGATCACCACGCCGGTGCGATCACCGCGCGGTACTTTGAGTTTGTGCTTTTCGGTCTTCTCGAACAGGCCGAGTGCTGTGAGATCGGCCACGATCTGCTTGCGCGCGTCGAAGCGGTCCAGCCCCTGATATTTCTCGGGGGCGTGCTCGTTGATCTTCGCATCCAGGGTGAGGACGGAGATCATTTCCAGCCCGTGGCGCTGTCCCACCGCGTAATCGTTGAAGTCATGCGCGGGCGTGACTTTTACGCAACCGGTACCAAATTCCTTGTCCACATATTCGTCGCCAATGACGGGAATAGTGCGCTCGCACAGCGGTAGCGTGACCTGCTTGCCGATAAGGTGTTTGTAGCGCTCGTCCTCGGGATGCACCATCACCGCCACGTCGCCGAGCATGGTCTCGGGGCGGGTGGTGGCGACCGTGAGGTGGCCGCTGCCATCCGCCAGCGGATAACGAATGTGCCACATGAAGCCGTCTTCTTCTTCCTGTACCACTTCGAGGTCGGAGACGGCGGTGTGCAGTTTCGGGTCCCAGTTCACCAGGCGTTTACCGCGATAGATCAGGCCTTCGTTGAACAGGCGCACGAAGGTCGCGGTGACGGATTGCGACAAGCCTTCGTCCATGGTGAAGCGCTCGCGCGACCAGTCGGGCGAGGTGCCGAGGCGGCGCATCTGGCGGGTGATGGTGTCGCCGGAATATTTCTTCCACTCCCACACCTTTTCGATGAACTTCTCGCG
>PCWU01000112.1:9742-19245 GCA_002787455.1 Gallionellaceae bacterium CG11_big_fil_rev_8_21_14_0_20_60_62
CACGATCTGCGTGGCGATACCCGCGTGGTCGGTGCCGGGTTGCCACAGGGTGTTGTCGCCGCGCATGCGGTGGTAGCGCGTGAGCGCGTCCATCAGGGTCTGGTTGAAGCCGTGCCCCATGTGCAGCGTGCCGGTGACGTTGGGCGGCGGCAGCAGAATGCAGAAATTTTCTTTGTTCGAGGTGTCGAGTCCGGCCTTGAAGTAACCGGCGTTTTCCCACGCCGGATACCAGCGGGCTTCGATGTCTTTCGGGTCAAAACTTTTGGCGAGTTCTTTTGCTTGCGTCATTGCGGTGGGGCGTGAAGCCTGTCCTGAACGGTTTTGAAGGGGGCGCGATTATACCAACTCCGCGCGGCTCCGGAGACGGGCTATCGGTTCGTGTCCGCGTGTTCCTGCGCCGCGCGGATCAGTGCCGGCAGTTCGCTCTTCAATTCCGCCACCGCCGCATCGACCGCCCATTGTTGGGCAATCGCCAGGTGTGCTTTCAGCTTTTCGGTCAATACCGTCTCAAGATAAGTTTCGATCGCCCGCTGCAATTCGGATGAGGGATTGGCAGCGGCGGGTGGCGAGACAGGAGAAGGAGAGGGTTCCGCCGCAATATCGGTAAGCACCGGCAAATCACCCGCCGCATCGCTTGCCACTCCGGTCAGCAAAGGGAAATCCTGCGCGCGATTTTCGGAAAGGCTCATGCGCGCAACTTGGCGAGGTCGGTGTGGCCGAGCTCATAACCGCGGTCGCGGTAGTACTTAAAGCGCAGGCGCCCGCGTTTGGCCTCTTCTTCGTCACGGCCGACAATCTCGATCACGCGCTCGAAACGGCTGAAAAAAGACACGCATTCCTGATGCAGGCTGATCAGCAATTCGGAATGGGGAAAGTTCTCGTCGCGCCCGATCACCACCGGCATGTCGGCCGCTTCCGCCTCGCTGCTGTGGCAGTGCGGGATGAAAGCAGTCGGCGGGTAGTGCCACAGCATTTTATCCAACTGGTCGGCCAATTCATCATCCGGCACGTGCAGCAATACCCGCACGCCGCTTTGCATTGCTTTGTGGCTTAGCTGGCAGGCAGTGCGCAATCTGTCCTCGCTGCCGGTGTAGAAATCAACTTTGGTCACTTGGTGGAGCGGTTGATCAGATATTGGGTGAGTAGCGGTACCGGCCTGCCGGTGCCGCCTTTTTCCTTGCCGGAGAGCCAGGCGGTGCCGGCGATGTCGAGGTGCGCCCAGCGGTAGTCTTTGGTGAAGCGCGACAGGAAGCAGGCGGCGGTGATGGTGCCGCCCGCCCGCCCGCCAATGTTCTGCATGTCGGCAAAATTGCTGTCCAGTAGCGGCTGGTAGTCGTCCCATAGCGGCAGTTGCCAGGCGCGGTCATGCGTCTCGGCGCCGGCAGCGAGCAGGTCTGCGGCGAGCTTGTCGTCATTGCTGAACAGGCCGCTGGCGACATGCCCCAGCGCGATGACGCAGGCCCCGGTGAGGGTGGCCAGATCAATCACCGTGTCAGGCTTGAATTTTGCCGCATAAGTCAGCGCATCGCACAGCACCAGACGCCCTTCGGCATCGGTATTCAGGATCTCGATACTCTGGCCGGACATCGAAGTGACGATATCGCCGGGTTTGGCGGCTTTGCCTGAAGGCAGGTTCTCGGCGCTGGGAATCACCCCGACCACGTTCAGCCCGAGTTCCATTTCGGCGATTGCCTGCAGGGTGCCGAGCACGCCCGCCGCGCCGCACATGTCATATTTCATCTCGTCCATTTCGGTGCCGGGCTTGAGCGAAATGCCGCCGGAATCGAAGGTGATGCCCTTGCCCACCAGCACCACGGGTTTTTGTTTCTTGTCCGCGCCGCTGTATTCCAGGGTGATGAGTTTGGCGGGCTGTTCGCTGCCCCGCGTCACGGCGAGCAACGCACCCATGCCCAGCTTGCGCATGTCATTTTCATCCAGCACCGTGGTCTTGATCTTCTTGTGCGCCTTGGCCAGCGCCAGCGCTTGGGCGGCGAGGTAGCTCGGGGTGCAGATATTGCCGGGCAGGTTGCCAAGGGCTTTGGCCAGGGCCATGCCGCGCGCGGTGGCGGCAGACCGGGCGACTGCTTCCTTCAGCGACGCCGGCGGTTTTCCCAGGGTGGCGAAATTGATGTGCTTGAGTTTTGCCGCCTCGGCGGGTTTGCTTTTTAGACTGTCGCTGCGGAACGCTTGCCCGCTGGCGACAAACACGGCTTGGCGCAGTAGCCAGTCGGCATCGTTGCCGTTTGCTTCCTCCGCCAGGTACAGCGATGCCTCTTTGGCGGGCGTGCCATGCAGCGCTTTGAACAGGGCTTGCAGGATCTCGATGCGGAATTTTGCGCTTTGCTCCCCCGCCTTGCCCAAGCCGACCAGCAGCACCCGTTCAGCGGCAATCCCGGGCAGTTTGTGCAACAGCAGGGTTGAAGCGGATTTGCCGCTCATGTCGCCCTGCGCGATGAGGTCGCTCAAGGTATGTTTGCAGGCCTTGTCAAGCGCTTGCGCCGCCTTCGACAACTTGCCGCCTTCATATACGCCAACCACCACGCACGCACTCTTCTGTTTCTCCGGGTTACCCTGTTTTATGCTAAATTCCACGCGACTCTCCCCAATTGAACTCTGATCCCATCCAGATGCCGGATTATCCGCAATCCACGCCGCAAAAGTCAAAAATGTCTTGCCCGTCGAGGATTCGCGGGATTTTTTATCGCTCCCTGATGCGCGAGTTTGCCGCCACCGGGGTGCTGGTGTTTTCCATTTTGCTTGGCATCGTGGTGTTCACCCAGCTGATCCGTTTTCTGGGCGAATCGGTCAGCGGCTTGCTGGCGGTGGACGGGGTGCTGGTGATGCTCGGTTTCAGCGCCCTGAACTATCTGCCGGTGCTGCTTTCCATCAGCCTGTTCCTTTCCGTCCTGATCACGCTGTCGCGCTGCTACCGCGACAGCGAGATGGTGGTCTGGTTTTCCGCCGGGATGGGGCTTTCGCGCTGGTTGCGTCCGGTGCTGGGCTATGCGATTCCGGTCAGTCTGTTGATTGCCTTCCTCAGCTTTGTGCTGTCGCCCTGGGCGCTGTCCAAGGCCGACGAATTCAAGCGTAACCTGGAAAGCCGCGACGATGTGGCGCATGCCACACCCGGCATCTTCCGCGAATCGAGACGGGATGATCGCGTGTTTTTCTTGGAGGACCTGGATGCGGCCAGCAAACGCGTCGGCAACATCTTTGTGCGTTCCCTGCAGAACGGCAAAGATGGCGCCATGGTGGCGAAAGAGGGGTATCAGGAAACGGCGGAGAACGGCGATCGTTTTCTGGTCTTGCTGAACGGCGCGCGCTACGAGGGCATACCAGGTCAGGCCGACTATCGTATCTCCCATTTTGAGCGTTACGCGGTGCGCATCGAGCCCGCCGAACTGGGCAAGGCGCGGCCGAACATCAAGGGTTATTCCACGCTCTACCTGTTGCAGCATCCGCATCCCCTGCATTCGTCGGAGTTGCACTGGCGCACCGGTCTGCCCTTGAGTGCGCTGATTCTGGCGCTGCTTGCGATCCCGCTCAGCTATGTCAACCCGCGCGCGGGGCGCTCGCTTAATCTGATCGGCGCGATCGTGCTGTATATGTTCTACAACAACATGATCAGCGTGACCAATTCCTGGGTGGCGCAGCAAAAAGTCAACCCGCTGCCCGGTTTGTGGGGCCTGCATCTGGCCATGCTGCTCGTCCTGTTCGTCCTGTTTCGCCGCCGTTCTTCGCTCATGCCGTGGTGGAGGTTTTGGCGATGAAACTGCTCCGCCGTTATCTCGCTCGCGAAATTTACCTGAGCATAGGCCTGGTGTTCGCCGCCCTGCTGATGCTGTTCGCGTTGTTCGATTTGCTCCACCAGATAAACGAGATAGGGCGAGGCGACTACCGGCTCGGCTATGTTTTGCTGTTTGTGATGCTGACCCTGCCCGGCCACATCTACGAGCTGTTTCCGGTCGCGGTGCTGATCGGCGCAATTTTTGCGCTGGTGCAGATGGCGGCGAATTCGGAACTGACGGTCTATCGCGCCTCCGGCGTTTCGCTGCGCCAGATGATTATGGCCCTGTTGCGCATCGGCGCGCCATTGCTGCTGCTATGTTTCATCTTCGGCGAATTCATCGCGCCGCCGAGCGAAAAACTGGCGCAACAGATCAGGCTCAAAGCGCAAAACGCGCAGGTCAACATCAGGGAATTCCGTTCCGGCGTGTGGGTGAAAGACGAGGGCAGCTTCGTTAATGTCAGGAATGTGCTGCCCGACACCTCGCTGCTCAACGTGAGCATCTACCAGTTTGATCCGGACTATCAATTGCGCAGCATCACCACCGCCGGGCGCGCCACCTGGCAACGCGCGGGCTTCTGGCAACTGGAAGAGGTGCGCCGCACCCTGTTCAATGCGGCGGGAACCGCTGTCGAAACACCGTCCTCGGCGGAATGGCGTTCATCTCTCACCCCCGCCATTCTGACCGTGCTGATGGTGGTGCCGGAGCAGATGTCGGCGTGGAATTTGTACCAGTACACGCGCCACCTCGCCGACAACAGGCAGAAGACTGTGCGCTATGACATCGCACTGTGGAACAAGCTGGTTTATCCGTTTGCGGTGCTGGTCATGCTGTTGCTGGCGCTGCCATTCTCGGCCTATCAGCGGCGCGAGGGCGGCATCGGCGGCAGGATATTTGTCGGGGTCGTGCTGGGGCTGGGCTTCCACTTTGCCGGGCGCTTGTTCGCCAATCTGGGCGCGCTGAACGAATGGCCGGCCCCTTTCAGCGCGACTGCGATGAGCTGGATTTTCCTCGGCTTGGCCCTGACCATGCTGTGGCGCGCCGAACGGCGTTGAGCCGCGTGCTTATTTCTGCGCGTCGGGTTTGGCTTCCTGTTCGCGCACCATCTGTTTTACCGCTTCGCGTTTCTCGGCGGGCACCTTACTGAAGGCGGTGAACTTCTCGCGCGCCCGGTGGCGCTGTGCCGGAGTCAGCGCGGCCCATGCCGAAATCTGTTCGCGCAGACGCTGTTGTTTTTCCGCCGGCAATTGCGGGTAGGCCCTGGCGACGCCGATAAAACTTTTTTGCTCGGCGGTTTCCAGCTTGTCCCAGACCGAGGCAAGCGGCGCCAGCAGTTGTTGCTGGGCGGGAGGCAGGTTGGCCCAGTTTTCAGCCCGACTGATGCCGGGCGATAGCAACAGAAGGCTGCCCAGCAAGGCGGCATACAGGACCAATTTATCGGATTTTTGCATCACGGGTTTCAATCGACATACATGCTGACGGGCAATTCATCGGTCAGGATAGCCAAGTCGAGCGCGCTATGGTCGTGCACCGGGGCGGGCTGCCATTGCAGCGCCGCAGCGAGCAACAGCACGGCCAGCAACGCCGCACTCCAGCCGATCCGGTGCCGCTGTGCCGGCACCGCCAGCGCCGCGATCCGTTGATACAAAAACGCCTGCAAGGGATTGCGTTGCGCCTGCCGTTGCAGCGCAATCCGGCGCGCAATGGCCAGGCGCTCGCCGACCCCGGCGGGTACTTGCCGGGCCGCTTCGTCGAGCAATGCGGTGAACTCTTGGCGATTTAGTCGGATGCCCATGTCAGGTCTATTCCCTTTTGTTTCAGAATTCGCGCCAGTGTGACGGTGGCGCGCGAACAGTGTGTCTTCACGCTGCCTTCGCTGCAGCCCATGGCGGCTGCGGTTTCGGCCGTATCGAGACCCTCCCAGTAACGCAGCAGGAAGGCTTCGCGTTGACGCGGCGCAAGCGCCTGCAAGGCGGTTTCGATGATGGCGCGCAGTTGCCCGTCGGCGGCGGCGGCATGCGGAGTGGCCGGTTGGCTGGCGTTTGTAACGTCCTGCAGTATATCCAGTACGTCCACCTCGTCTTCACTTTGCGCGGAAGTGAAGGACGAAAACAGGCTGAAGCGGGCGTTGCGCACTTTCTGGCGACGGAAATGGTCGCGAATACTGTTCTGCAGAATGCGCTGGAACAGCATGGTGAATTCCGTTGCCGGTTTATCGCCATAGCGCTGTGCCAATTTGATCATCGACTCCTGCACAATATCCAGCGCTGCCTGCCTGTCGCGCACGGCGTAGGCCGCATGCTTGAAGGCGCGGCGTTCGGCGCTGGCGAGAAAATCGGCAAGCTGGGCAGGAGTTGACAAGGTTGGCAGTGCTGAGTCGGCCGGGTGTCGATGATAGCAAATTCCTGTTGCAGCAAGGGTTTTCAGGCTGTCCGCGCACGTTTCGGGGTTGACCAAAAGGGCGCCAGCCATTATCGTGCACGACCTTTATATCGTGGCAACCAACAGGTAGTCGATCATGGAACTGACCGGTGCTGAAATAACCGTCCGCTGTTTGCAGGAAGAGGGAGTCGAGTACATTTTTGGCTATCCCGGCGGCGCGGTGCTGTTTATTTATGATGAGCTGTTCAAGCAGGAGCAGGTCAAACACATTCTGGTGCGCCACGAACAAGCCGCAGTCCACGCGGCTGACGGTTACGCGCGCTCCACCGACAAGGTGGGCGTGGCGCTGGTCACATCCGGCCCCGGCCTGACCAATGCGGTGACCGGCATCGCCACTGCCTACATGGATTCCATTCCGCTGGTGGTGATCAGCGGCCAGGTGCCCACCGGATTTATCGGCGAAGACGCCTTCCAGGAAGTGGATGCGGTCGGGATTACCCGCCCCTGCGTCAAGCACAACTTCCTGGTAAAGGACGCGAAGGACATCGCCATCACGCTGAAAAAAGCGTTCTATCTGGCCCGCACCGGCCGTCCCGGTCCGGTACTGGTGGACATTCCCAAGGATGTGTCGAACCAGAAAGCCGTTTACGAGTACCCGGCCACGGTGAATATTCGTTCCTACAATCCGGCGAGCCATGGCGATCCGTTGCTGGTCAAGCAGGCGGCGCAGATGCTGCTCGCGGCCAAGCGGCCGATGGTTTATGCCGGCGGTGGCGTGGTGCTGTCCGATGCCGCCAAACAACTGACCGAACTGGTGCGGCTGCTGGATTTCCCCGTCACCAACACGCTGATGGGGCTGGGCAGTTATCCTTCCCCGGACAAGAATTTCCTCGGCATGCTCGGCATGCACGGCACGCTGGAAGCCAACATGGCGATGCAGCACTGCGACGTGCTGCTGGCCGTGGGCGCGCGCTTCGACGACCGCGTAATCGGAAATGTGGCGCACTTCGCCGAAGTGCCGCGCAAGATCATCCATATCGACATCGATCCCGCGTCCATTTCCAAACGGGTGAAGGTGGATGTGCCTTTGGTCGGCGATGTGCGGGATGTGCTCGGTGATGTGCTGGCCTTGCTGCGCGCGAGCAAACAGAAACCGGATGCTGCCGCGCTCAAGTCGTGGTGGCAGGACATTGAGGCGTGGCGCAGTAGGAAATCCCTGACTTACCGCAACTCGACCGAGGTCATCAAGCCGCAGTATGTGATCGAGAAGTTGTATGAAGTGACGCACGGCGATGCGTTCATCACTTCCGACGTGGGGCAGCACCAGATGTGGGCGGCGCAGTATTACAAATTCAACCAGCCGCGCCGCTGGATCAACTCCGGCGGTCTCGGCACCATGGGCTTCGGCCTGCCGTCCGCGATGGGGGTGCAGCTGGCGCATCCGGGCGCGCAGGTGGCCTGTATCACCGGCGAAGGCAGCATCCAGATGAATATCCAGGAGTTGTCCACCTGCAAACAGTTTCACCTGCCGATCAAGGTGATTTTGCTTAATAACGGCTATCTGGGCATGGTGCGCCAGTGGCAGGAGTTCTTCCATGGCAACCGCTATTCCGAGTCGTATATGGACGCGCTGCCCGATTTCGTCAAGCTGGCCGAGTCATATGGCCATGTGGGGGCGCGCGTGAATCGGCCCGGCGACGTGGAGGGCGCGTTGAGGGAAGCCTTCGCGCGCAAGGATGATCTGGTGTTCCTCGATTTCCATACCGACCCGACCGAGAACGTGTTCCCCATGGTTCCCGGCGGCAAGGGTTTATCCGAAATCATCATGGCGGAGGATCTGTAACATGCGCCATATCATTTCCCTGCTGATGCAGAATGAAGCCGGCGCGCTGTCGCGGGTGTCCGGGCTGTTCTCGGCACGCGGCTACAACATCGAATCGCTGACCGTCGCGCCGACCGAAGACAAAACGCTGTCGCGCATGACCATTGTCACCAGCGGTTCGGATGCGGTGATCGAGCAGATCAACAAGCAGCTGAACAAACTGGTGGATGTGGTGTCGGTGATGGATCTCACCGATGGCGACCATATCGAGCGCGAACTGATGCTGCTCAAGGTGCGGGCGGAGGGCGGCGACCGCGAAGAACTCAAGCGCATGACCGATATCTTCCGCGGCCGCATCATCGACGTGACGGACAAGACCTACACCATCGAGCTGACCGGCGCCGGGCACAAGCTTGACCACTTCCTGCAGGCGATTGAGCACAAGCTGATTCTGGAGACGGTGCGCACCGGTGCATCCGGCATCGGACGCGGCGAACGGATTTTGAAACTCTAGGTGCATACAATCCAGGGCGATTTTTGCCTGACATGTCGGGTTGAAACCCGACCCACATTTTTTGATTTATTTTCGACGAGGCCAACATGAAAGTTTATTACGACAAAGACGCAGACCTGTCCCTGATCAAGGGCAAGCAAGTGACCATTATCGGCTACGGCTCGCAAGGCCATGCCCATGCGCAGAATCTGCGCGACTCGGGCGTCAACGTGACGGTCGGCCTGCGCAAGAGCGGCGCCTCCTGGAAAAAGGCGGAAGCCGCCGGCATCAAGGTTGCCGAAGTCGCCGAAGCCGTGAAGAACGCCGATGTGGTGATGATGCTGTTGCCGGATGAGAACATTCCCGATGTCTATAACAAGGAAGTTGCGCCGAACATCAAGGCGGGCGCTGCACTGGCCTTCGCCCACGGCTTCAACGTGCACTACAACCAGGTGATACCCCGCACCGATGTGGATGTGATCATGATTGCGCCGAAAGGCCCCGGCCACACCGTGCGTTCCGAATACCTGAAAGGCGGCGGCGTGCCGAGCCTGATTGCCGTGCATCAGGACAAGAGCGGCAGGGCAAAAGACATCGCCCTGTCCTACGCCGCAGCCAACGGCGGCACCAAAGGCGGCGTGATCGAAACCAACTTCCGTGAAGAGACCGAGACCGACCTGTTCGGCGAACAGGCTGTGCTCTGCGGCGGTGCGGTGGAACTGATCAAGGCGGGTTTTGAAACCTTGGTGGAAGCGGGTTACGCCCCGGAGATGGCTTATTTTGAATGCCTGCACGAAATGAAATTGATCGTTGACCTGATCTACGAAGGCGGTATCGCCAACATGAATTACTCGATCTCCAACAACGCCGAGTATGGTGAATACGTCACCGGTCAACGCGTGATCGCCGACCCATCACGTGCCGCGATGAAGGAATGTCTGAAGAACATTCAGAACGGTTCCTATGCCAAGCAGTTCATCCTGGAAGGTCGCACCAACTATCCGGAAATGACCGCACG
>PCWU01000051.1:0-3338 GCA_002787455.1 Gallionellaceae bacterium CG11_big_fil_rev_8_21_14_0_20_60_62
CGGGACATTTTGCAGGACGCAGGCAGGGTGACGGCGGAAATTGCCAAGGCTCACGCCGAAAGCGAGTTCGAGAAATACCGCATCGTGCAGGACAGATTGTTCGAGAGCGATTTTGACCGTCTGGTGAAGCAGGTGGAGCCGGATGGGAAAGATAATGGGGGTTCCCAATGAACCGCCATGTGAACGCCATCGCCGGGCGCTTGAGTTTGCGTGCGCCGCAACGTCGCTCGCTGGAGATTCTGGATCGCATCACTGAAATCGTGCCGCCATGCATAGGGACGGACATTGAGGCCGCGCTGGAGATCATCCGTAGCGAGTTTCCATCGGTGACTGATTTTGAGCGTGAGTTTCCGTCACTGTGCTTTGCGCTGGCAACCGGGGTGGGCAAGACGCGCTTGATGGGGGCATTCATCAGCTATTTGCACTTGGCGCACGGTATCAAAAATTTCTTCGTGTTGGCACCAAACCTGACGATCTACAACAAGCTGATTGCAGATTTCAGCGACCGCACGCATCACAAGTACGTATTCAAGGGCATCTCTGAATTTGCGATTGACGCGCCTGTCATCATTACTGGCGATAACTATGACCAGCACGACCCGGCCAGTGGCACGCTGTTCGGCGGAGTGCGCATCAATATTTTCAACATCTCCAAGATCAATTCCGAGGTGCGCGGTGGCAGGGCGCCACGCATCAAGCGGCTGTCGGAATACATCGGCGAGAGTTATTTCGACTATCTGGCGGGATTGCCCGACCTGGTGCTGCTGATGGATGAGTCGCATCGTTACCGTGCCAGTGCCGGTATCCGGGCGCTCAATGAGCTGAAGCCGATTCTGGGATTGGAGCTGACGGCGACGCCGTTTGTGGAGGGTGCTCACGGAACCGCAGTGCAGTTCAAGAACGTGATCCTCGATTACCCCTTGGGCCGTGCGATGGAAGATGGCTTTGTGAAAGAGCCTGCCGTGGTGACGCGCAAGAATTTCAATCCGGCGGGGATGTCGCCGGAAGAGATCGAGCGCATGAAGCTGGAAGACGGCGTGCGTCTGCACGAGAGTGTGAAGGTGGAGCTGGAGACTTACGCACGCGAAACGGATAACAAGATCGTTAAGCCTTTTGTGTTGGTCATCGCACGCGATACGACGCATGCGGGTGCTTTGCTGGCGTTGATTCAATCGGACGGTTTCTTTGAGGGACGCTACAAAGACAAGGTTATCCAGGTAGATTCAAGTCAGAGCGGTGCAAAAGAAGAGGAAATGATAGCCCGGTTACTGAAGGTGGAACACACCGACGAGCCGACCGAGATTGTGATTCACGTCAACATGCTGAAAGAGGGCTGGGACGTGACCAACCTTTACACCATCGTGCCGCTACGTGCAGCCAATGCCCGTATTCTGATCGAGCAGTCCATCGGGCGCGGTTTGCGTCTGCCGTATGGCAAGCGTACCGGCGTGACGGCGGTGGATAGATTGAACATCGTCGCCCACGACAAATTCCAGGAGATCATTGACGAGGCGAATCGCCCGGACTCTGCCATCCATTTGAAGGCGGTGGTGCTGGATAACGATGACTTCGGGCTGAAGACGGCGACCATCGTTTCGCAGACGCAGCTTGCTACCCAGTTGGGGATCAAGCCAGCCGATACGACGGGCAGTACCAAGGTGGCAGGGCAGGAGGTGCAGCCGGTCTTTACCAAGCCGGAAGAACAGAAGGTGGCGCAGATTGCCTACGAGGTGATCCGCAAGATGGAGAATCAACCGACCTTTGTGCCGACATTGGCGCATTTGAGCAAGCCGGAGGTTCAGGCTGCCATCGTCAAGGCGGTGCAGGAACTGCACCGGCCTGCACAGTTGGAATTGGAGGGCGTAACCGGGCAACCGAATTTTTCTGCGGTTGTGGCGAAGACTATAGAGCTGGTGCAACAGACGATAGATATTCCGCGCATTCTGGTGGTACCGAAAGGCGCGGTGAAGGCGGGGTTCAAACCGTTTACGCTGAAGCTGGATACGCTGAAATATCCGGCGGTGTCGGAAGAGTTGTGGGTGCAGATACTGCGCACCAATGAGCGCGAGCTGGTGACATTGGGGCAGGGCGGCATTGAAGAAAGTCGCATGGAGGATTACGTCGTCAGTGGCTTGGCGGACTTCGATGATGTCTCCTATGACGATCAGACTGATCTGCTGTATGACCTCGCCGCGCAGACCGTGAAGCATTTTTGCAGCTACCTGACCGAAGACGAGGCGCACAAAGTGTTGCGCTGCTACCAACGCGATATTGCCAGGTTCATCCACGCGCAGATGCAGGAACATAGCTGGGAAGATGTAGTTGATTACGAGGTGGTGGTAAGCAAGGGTTACACGGAATTCAAGTCCAGCGCCTATACCTACTCGGTGAATGAGCCGCCTGCTGATTACCGGGTGTCACCCGCTGACAAGAGCAATATGTCCAAGTATGTGTTCGGTGGTTTCAAGCGTTGCTTGTATCCGGTTCAAAAGTTTGACTCGGAAGCGGAGCGGGTGTTGGCGGTTATCCTGGATCGTGATGCCGAGAAGTGGTTTAAGCCCGCCAAGGGGCAATTCCTGATTTTCTACAAACAGGGTGCTGCGACGTTGGAGTATCAGCCTGATTTTGTGGCGGAGACAAAAGAGGCTGTCTACATGCTGGAGCCCAAAGCCAGCAACCAGATGGAAGATGAGATTGTTCTAGCCAAGAAAGAAGCTGCACTCAAGTGGTGCAAGAACGCATCCGACTATGCCGGCGCAAATGGCGGCAAGGTTTGGCGTTATGTGCTGATTCCGCATACCGCGATTGCGGTGAACATCACGGTCAAGGGGCTGGCAGGGCAGTACGAATGCTAATCGTTCGATTTTCCGTCCAATATAAGCATGCCCGGCTGAAAAACCCTTACCGGAACTTCTCAGAACACACTGGGCATTAGCCTCAGGCAGTGCCCAGAGCCTATGTTTATTGGCGGAACAGAGAGGATGTATGGATACCGAAAAAGGAACCCTACATACAATTTCCAGATTAAAAAAATAATTCAATATAAACAGCATGTGGCAGTGTAAAAAATTTAGTTTTTTAAGTTCCTGAATGGGATTTTTTTTGTGCTTTTTGTCCAAAAATTTTCTATTTTGGCATAATAATTATTAATGAATATCAATAAAAACAAATCATTACCAGTTACTTCCGTTTTGACTGGAGCATTAGTCTGGGGCCTGATCTGGTATCCCTACCGCGTGTTACAGGAGGCCGGCGTGTCGGGCGCGCTGGCGACCTTGCTTACTTACGCGCTGGCGCTATTGTGCGGCGCATTTGTCCTGCCGCGCGTGTGGCGCGAA
>PCWU01000051.1:3347-10572 GCA_002787455.1 Gallionellaceae bacterium CG11_big_fil_rev_8_21_14_0_20_60_62
CTTGCTGCTGATGTTGAGCACGGGCTGGGCCAATCTGGGCTATGTGCTGGGGATGTTGCAGGGCGAGGTGATGCGCGTGTTACTGCTGTTTTATCTCGCGCCGGTATGGACTGTGCTGTTTTCCCGCATCATGCTGGGCGAACGGCCCAACCGCTACGGCTATGCCATTGTTGCGCTCTCCCTTTGCGGTGCATTCATCATGCTGTGGCGACCGGGGCTCGGGCTGCCGGTGCCGCACAGCACGGCCGAATGGCTGGGGCTGTCGGCGGGAATGGGTTTCGCGCTGTCGAACGTCGTTTCGCGCCGTGCCGGTCATCTTTCGGTCGAGGTGAAATCGTTCAGTCTGTGGCTGGGCACGGTCGTCTTGGCTTTGCCGTTCGTGTGGTGGCAGGGCGGGGCGGGGCAACAGGTCGCGGCGATTACCGCAGCCTCGTGGGGGCTGTTGATGCTGGTTGGTCTGGTACTGTGTGCAACCAGTTTCGCCATGCAATACGGGATAACCCATTTGCCGGCCAACCGTGCCATCGTGCTGCTTCTGTCCGAACTGGTTTTCGCCGCGATCTCTTCCGGTCTGCTGGCGAATGAGGTGATGTTTCTGCGGGAATGGCTGGGGGCACTATTGATTGTGGCAGCCAGCCTGTTGTCCGGGCGCCTGGGAAGAGCGGGCGATGCCGAAAAGATCCGCCCTTAGTCTTGAACCGGCACCGGCGGTGCCGGGTTCTCTGCGGTTTGTTGCGGGGTAATGAGCAATTCGTTCAATAATTCCTCGAAACTGCCGCGCTGGCCGATGCGGGTGATTTGCCTGACTGATACGGACAGGTTCCAGCCGTAATCCTGAAATTCCCTGGCAGCCGAGGTCAGGATGCGTTTTTTGACGACCTCCGCCACCTGTTCATCGGTTTCCGGCAGAAGCATGGCGAACTGGGCCGAGCCGATGCGCGCCACGGTATCAACGCCGCGCGAAAAGGAACTGAAGATTTCGGCCGCCTTGTGCAGGGCGTTGTCGCCGGACTGGTGACCCTGCGCGTTATTGATTTCGCCCAGACCCGAGATGTTCAAATAGAGCAGGGAGTAGGGTTTTTCGGTGCGCGTGCTGCGCGACTGAACCTGGGCCAGGCGCACCAGCAGTTCCTGTTGGTTGGATAAGTCGGTCAAAAAATCCTTGTGCCCGTACTCCCGTTCTCTCCATAGACGCCCGACAACCGTGCCAAGCAAAGTGAAGGTCACGCCCCGGCTGAAGATATTGAGGAGCAGCGCGTTAACCGGGAAACCATCGGGAGTGACCAGTGCTTCGAGCAGACTCCAGATGGCGCCGACCAGAAAACCGATTAGCAGCGGCAGCAGCAGATCGTCTTTGCGTTGGGTGTGAATGGATTGCAAACGTGCCGCATGGACGATCGGAAGGCAATACAGCACGTCGAGCGAGACATAGGTTTTGATCGTCATATAGTTGATCGAAGCGATCACGATCACCTCGGTCAGAATAAGCAACATTCCCAGATACATACCCCGGCTCCCTTGTGCGTCCGCGAGGGTAAAACGGCGGACATCGACGGCAGGCACTTTACACCAGAAGGATTTAACCCAGAAGCGCAACATTAGCGAGTGAATTTGGGTGGCGAGCTGTGGCAGCATCGGCACCGCTTAAACAAGCGGGCAAAAGCCGCGCAGGAGAACTGTGTCCGCGCAGGGTGACCTGTCTCGCGGGAGAGGATTAAACGCGGTGTAGAATGCGCGCCGTTCGCAGATCCTCATTCATGTCCTCATCCGTCAACTACCACTGGCGCATCGCCGGTTTCTATTTTTTCTATTACGCCTTCGTGGGGATGTTTGCGCCCTACTGGAGCCTGTATCTGCAATCCCTGCACTTCGATGCGATCGACATCGCAATCCTGATGTCGCTGCAGCCGGTGATGCGGATGGTCGCGCCCAATGTATGGGGCTGGCTGGCGGATCATTCTGGCAAGCGGCGCGAGGTGGTGGTCGCGGCGGCCAGCCTCTCGGCGCTGTTCTATCTGGGGGTGTTCGCCACCACCAGTTTCTGGGGCCTGTTTGCCGTCCTGTTCCTGATGAATTTCTTCTGGAGCGCCTCGATGCCGCTGGTGGAAGCGACCACGCTCACCTGGCTGGGCAAGAATACCGCGCATTACGGGCGGTTGCGCTCATGGGGCTCCATCGGTTTCATCCTGTCGGTGGTGGGTCTGGGCTATGCCTTCGATCACATCGCCATTGCCTGGCTGCTGTGGGCGGGGCTGGTGTGCGAGCTGGGCATTTTGATCTTTGCCCGGCAGATCCCGCCGACCGAGGTGCTGGCGCATCACACCGATCATCAGCCGATCAAACAGATAGTCCTGCAACCGCGCGTGCTGGCCCTGTTTGGCGCCTGCTTCCTGATGGCCGTCGCGCACGGCCCGTATTACACCTTTTTTTCCATCTATCTGGTCGAGCACGGCTATGCTAAAAGCGCGGTGGGCGGGTTGTGGGCGCTGGGGGTGATCTGCGAGATCGGGGTGTTCTTTCTGATGCCCGCGCTGGTGCGGCGCTTCGGTTTTACGCGCATCCTGCTGATAAGTTTTGGCGCGGCGATCTTGCGCTTCCTGCTCATCGGCTGGGCGGTGGATGTCGTTGCGTTGCTGCTGCTCGCGCAGGTGCTGCACGCGCTGACCTTTGGCGCCTATCACGCCGCTTCATTGGGGCTGGTGCACGAGTTTTTCAGGGGGCGCCACCAATCCAGGGGGCAGGCGCTGTTCGGCAGCCTGACCTACGGCGCGGGCGGCATCCTGGGTGGTCTGGCCAGCGGCCCGATCTGGCAACATTGGGGGGCAACAGCCTTGTACTCGTCGAGCGCGGCAATGGCGCTGCTCGGTCTTATGCTGATGGGATGGAAGCAGCACGGCATGAAACACCGGGCGAAATGCTAAAATCCGTTCCCTTTCATTCAGCGGCGCCACCATGAACCCGGTATTCCTGTATGACACCACGCTGCGTGACGGCACGCAGCGCGAGGATATTTCTCTCTCGGTTGACGATAAGCTGCTTATCGCCAAGCGACTGGCCGATTTCGGTTTCCACTATATCGAGGGCGGTTGGCCCGGCTCCAATCCGAAAGACGCGGAATTCTTTGCGCGGGCAGCCGAAATTGATCTGGGGCAGGCCCGGCTCGCCGCGTTCGGGCGCACCCGGCAAAAGAACAAAACCTGCGAGCAGGACGCCAATCTGCTCGCGCTGCTGGAGGCGAAAACACCGGTGGTGACGATGGTGGGCAAGAGCTGGGATTACCACGTCAAGGTCGTGCTGTCCGCCACGCTGGAAGAAAACCTGGCGATGATCCGCGACAGCGTGGCTTGCATGAAAGCAGCGGGGCGCGAGGTGATGTTCGATGCGGAACATTTCTTCGATGGTTTTCTGGCGAACAGGGACTATGCGCTTGCGACCTTGCGTGCCGCCGCCGAAGCCGGTGCCGACTGGCTGGTGTTGTGCGAGACCAACGGCGGCAAGCTGCCGTGGGAGGTGGAAGAGATCGTGCGCGAGGTGAAGCGCCACATCAGCACGCCACTGGGGGCGCATTGCCATAACGACAGCGGCTGCGGCGTGGCGAATTCTCTCGCCGCAGTGCGCGGCGGCTGCGATCAGGTGCAGGGCACTATCAACGGTTATGGCGAGCGCGTCGGCAATGCCAACCTGACGACCGTTATTCCCAACCTGCAACTCAAGATGGGCCGGCAGGCCGTCAAGCCGGAACAGTTGAGCGAGCTGACCGGGCTGGCGCATTTCGTCGCCGAAGTGGTCAATCTGAAACACTACAACCACGCGCCCTACATCGGCCACAGTGCTTTTGCGCACAAGGGCGGGATCCACGTCGCGGCGATGCTGAAGGCAGCCGACACTTACCAGCATATCGATCCCGCCCTGGTCGGCAATGAGATGCGCTCGGTGGTGTCGGAGTTGTCGGGGCGCGGCAACATTCAGTTTCAGGCGCAGTCGCTGGGTATCACCCTCAACAACGAGGAGGCGCAGCGCGTGCTGAATCACATCAAGCATCTGGAGCACGAAGGTTTTACTTTCGAAGCGGCAGAAGCCAGCATGGAGTTGCTGCTGCAACGCCTGCGCCCGGAATACAAACCGCCGTTCGAGCTGATCGATTATTTCGTCATCACCGAACGCCGCCAGAGCCGCGGCCTGCTGTCGGAGGCGACCGCCAAGGTCAGGGTCGGCGACGAAGTCAAGTTCATGGCCGCGGAAGGCAACGGCCCGGTCAATGCGCTGTCCGGCGCCCTGCGCAGCGCGCTGGCCGAGGCCTATCCGGTGCTAAAAGACGTTTGCCTGATCGACTACAAAGTGCGCATTCTGGACAGTGCCAGCGGCACCTCCGCCAAAGTGCGCGTGCTGATCACCTTCCAGGGCGGCGGCCATGTCTGGACCACGGTCGGCGCCAGCAGCAACATCATTGACGCCAGTTGGCATGCGCTGGCCGAAAGCATGGAATACGCCCTGGCCAAACTGGCCGGATCTCCCAATGCGCTTGCCTGTGCCTTGCGGGAAACCCGCCGCGCTGTGGCATAATCGCCCGCCCCTAAAAGGATTAAAGAATGATCGCAGAAACGCTTTACGACAAACTCTGGAACAGCCATCTGGTGCGCACCGGGCCGGAGGGCACGGCCTTGCTTTACATCGACCGCCATCTGGTGCACGAGGTGACCAGCCCGCAGGCCTTTGAAGGCATGCGCATGGCACGGCGCAAACCGTGGCGCACCGGCTCCATGCTGGCGGTGCCCGACCACAATGTGCCGACCACCCATCGCAGCGGCGGCATCACCGATCCGGTCTCGCGCTTGCAGGTGGAGACGCTGGATGCGAATTGTGCCGAGTTAGGGATCACCGAATTCGGGATGAACGACATCCGCCAGGGTGTGGTGCATGTGATCGGCCCGGAACAGGGGGCGACCCTGCCCGGCATGACGGTGGTGTGCGGCGATTCGCACACCAGCACGCACGGCGCGTTCGGCGCGCTGGCACACGGCATCGGTACCAGCGAAGTCGAACACGTGATGGCGACCCAATGCCTGGTGGCGAAAAAATCCAAAGCCATGCTGGTCAAGGTTGAAGGCAAGTTGGGCCGGGGCGTGACGGCGAAGGACATTGCGCTGGCGATCATCGGCAAGATCGGCACGGCGGGCGGCACCGGTTACGCCATCGAATTCGGCGGCGACACTGTGCGCGGCTTGAGCATGGAAGGGCGCATGACCCTGTGCAACATGGCGATCGAGGCGGGAGCGCGCGCCGGTATGGTGGCGGCCGATGAAACGACGTTCGCCTACATCAAGGGGCGTCCGTTCGCGCCGCAGGGCGGGCAATGGGACAAGGCCGTGACTTACTGGCGCACGCTGCACAGCGATGCGGGAGCGAAGTTCGATGCGGTGGCCGAGCTCGATGCCGCACAAATCAAGCCGCAAGTGACCTGGGGCACATCCCCGGAAATGGTGGTGGCGGTGGATGGCCGGGTGCCCGATCCGGCTGCCATGACCGATACCGGAAAGCGTGAAGGCGCGCAGCGTGCTTTGCAATATATGGGCTTGCAGGCGAACACGCCGATCACCGAAATAAAAGTGGACAAAGTATTCATCGGCTCCTGCACCAATGGCCGTATCGAAGATATGCGCGCAGCCGCCGCAGTGGCGCGCGGAAAGAAAGTCGCGCCGAATGTGAAGCTGGCGCTGGTGGTGCCGGGTTCGGGGCTGGTGAAACAACAGGCCGAACAGGAAGGGCTGGACAAGATATTCATCGCGGCGGGTTTCGAATGGCGCGATCCCGGTTGCTCGATGTGTCTGGCGATGAACGATGACCGTCTGGAGCCGGGCGAGCGTTGCGCTTCGACTTCCAACCGTAATTTTGAAGGGCGGCAGGGACAGGGCGGGCGCACCCATCTGGTCAGCCCGGCAATGGCGGCGGCAGCGGCCATCGCGGGGCATTTTGTCGATGCGAGCAAACTGTAAGGAGTTGAGAATGAAGATCATAGTTTTGTTGTTGGCGATGGGGATGCTGGCCGGGTGCAACACCATGAAGGGGCTCGGCGAGGATATTCAAAAGGGCGGCCAGGTACTGGAGAAAGCGGCAGACAAATAACCATGCAGAAATTTGAAAAATTTACCGGCTTGGTGGCGCCGCTGGACCGCGCCAACGTGGATACCGACGCGATCATTCCCAAGCAGTTCCTGAAGTCGATCAAGCGTTCCGGCTTCGGCCCCAACCTGTTCGATGAGTGGCGCTATCTCGATCATGGCGAGCCGGGGCAGGATTGCAGCTGCCGTCCGCTGAACCCCGACTTTGTGCTGAACCAGGCGCGCTATCAGGGCGCGCAGATTCTGCTCGCGCGCGAGAACTTCGGTTGCGGTTCGTCGCGCGAACATGCGCCGTGGGCGCTGGCCGACTACGGTTTTCGCGTCATCATCGCGCCCAGCTTCGCCGACATCTTCTTCAACAACTGTTTCAAGAACGGACTGTTGCCGATCAGGCTGGCGGCGGAGCAGGTCGATGCATTGTTCCGGGCGGTCGAGGCGCAACCCGGGTTTGCCCTGGTTGTTGACTTGGTTCGGCAAAACCTGACCGCGCCGGATGGGGTGACCTATCAATTCGAGGTGGATGAATTCCGCAAACACTGCCTCCTGAACGGACTGGATGACATCGGGCTGACCTTGCAGCATCAAGCTGAAATCAAAGCGTTCGAGGCGAAACACCGCGCGGCGCAG
This sequence comes from Gallionellaceae bacterium CG11_big_fil_rev_8_21_14_0_20_60_62, assembly GCA_002787455.1. GTDB lineage: Bacteria > Pseudomonadota > Gammaproteobacteria > Burkholderiales > Gallionellaceae > Sideroxyarcus. Next base: position 10,094 of record PCWU01000051.1, read on the forward strand.
CCGTGGTTGTTTGTGTAAGTCAAAGGCGTTGTCCGCAGATTCACACAGATTAAAAACAAGCATGCTGCTTTCCTGGGCTATCAAGATTTTGAATCTGTTTAATCTGCGTAATCTGCGGATAAAGATTTTTTTTTAATGGGATGGAAACATAAATGAAAATTGCAGTGTTGCCGGGTGACGGCATCGGACCCGAGATTGTTGCTCAAGCAGCGAAAGTGTTGGAAGCATTGCGCAGCGATGGCCTGAAAATCGAGATGGAATTTGGTCATCTCGGCGGCGCGGGCTATGACGCGGCGGGCGATCCTTTCCCGCCAGCCACCGAGAAGCTTTCAAAGGAGTCCGATGCGGTGTTGCTGGGCGCGGTGGGCGGCTATCAGTACGACACGCTGCCGCGTCCCATGCGCCCGGAGCAGGGATTGTTGCGCATCCGCAAGGGACTGGGATTATTCGCCAACCTGCGTCCGGCGATGGTCTATCCG
>PCWU01000051.1:10581-10821 GCA_002787455.1 Gallionellaceae bacterium CG11_big_fil_rev_8_21_14_0_20_60_62
CGCGCGGCATCCGTACTTTGGAAAACGGCGAGCGCCAGGGTTTCGATACCATGCACTACAGCGAATCAGAGGTGCGCCGTGTGGCGCATGTCGGTTATCAGATTGCGCTGAAGCGCGGCAAAAAATTATGCTCGGTGGACAAGGCTAATGTACTCGACACCAGCATGTTCTGGCGCGAGATCGTGAGCGAAGTGGCCAAGGAATATCCGCAGGTTGCGACCTCGCACATGTACGTCGATA
>PCWU01000051.1:10849-19207 GCA_002787455.1 Gallionellaceae bacterium CG11_big_fil_rev_8_21_14_0_20_60_62
GAAGCGTCGATGCTGACCGGTTCCATTGGCATGTTGCCGTCCGCCTCGCTGGATTCAAACAACAAGGGATTGTACGAACCTTGCCACGGTTCCGCTCCTGACATCGCGGGTAAGGATATTGCCAATCCGCTGGCGACAATTTTGTCGGTGGCGATGATGATGCAGTACACGTTTGAACGTCCGGACATCGCGCAACGCATCGAAGGCGCGGTCCATAAAGTGTTGCAACAGGGCGTGCGCACCGGTGACATCTATGAGGCGGGCATGCAAAAAGTTGGCTGCGCCGCGATGGGCGACGCGGTGGTCACTGCTCTTTAAATTTCAAGGATTGCCATGAAAGTTGGTTTGATCGGTTGGCGCGGGATGGTGGGCTCGGTGCTCATGCAGCGCATGCGCGAAGAAAAAGATTTCGATCTGTTCAAGGCGGTGTTCTTTACGACCTCGAATGTTGGCGGCGCAGCGCCTGCCGAGGCGCGTGGCGCATTGCTCAAGGATGCGCATGACCTGAATGAACTCAAGGCGATGGATGCCATCATTTCCTGCCAGGGCGGCGATTATACCAGCGAGATATTTCCCAGGCTGCGTGCCGCGGGGTGGCAAGGTTACTGGATCGACGCGGCTTCCACACTGCGCATGGAAAAAGAGGCGGTCATCATTCTTGATCCGGTCAATCTCGATCTGATCAAGCGATCACTGGCCAACGGCGGCAAAAATTTCATCGGCGGCAATTGCACCAACAGCATCCTGCTGATGGGGCTGGGCGGCCTTTTCCATGCCGGGCTGGTGGAGTGGGTGTCGTCCATGACGTATCAGGCCGCCAGCGGCGCGGGCGCGCAGAACATGCGCGAGCTGCTGCAGCAGATGGGCGTTGCGCATGCTTCGGTGGCAGACATGCTGGCCGACCCAAAAACACCAATACTTGAAATCGATCGTCGCTTGACGGAAGCACTGCGCTCGGACGCCATGCCGACCGAACATTTTGGCGCGGTACTGGCGGGCAGCCTGATTCCGTGGATCGACAAACAGCTCGACAACGGCCAATCCAAGGAGGAATGGAAGGGCTGTGCCGAAGTCAACAAGATCCTCGGTACGGAACACGTCATTCCGGTGGACGGCCTGTGCGTGCGCATCGGCGCGATGCGTTGCCATAGTCTGGCATTGACGCTCAAACTTAAACGCGATCTGCCGCTAACGGAAATCGAAGCGCTGATACGCAACAGTAATCCATGGGTAAGGTTGATTCCAAACCGGCGCGAGCAAAGTGTGCGCGATTTGAATCCTGTCGCGGTGGCAGGCAAGTTGGACATCGCGGTCGGGCGTGTGCGCAAGATGGCAATCGGACCGGAATATTTGAGCGCTTTCGTGTGCGGCGACCAATTGCTGTGGGGTGCGGCCGAGCCGTTGCGCCGCATGATGCGCATTTTGCGGGACAAGTGGGTTGAAGAAAAACGGTTGAATACCGCCGCTTAGTGTTTAAACCTAGAGGGGTTGTGAGCTTGCATCACTAACCCCCTGATGTTAGTCTGATTATTGTCAGGGAAAGAAAAAGGTGTCGGCGTGCTGAAAACGATCTTGAAAACTTCGGGCTGTGCAGTCTTGCTGCTGGTCCTGAACGCGGCAAATGCAACCGGTCTTGGCGGTATCGTGGTTTCCTCCAATCTAGGCCAGCCGCTGCAGGCAGTAATCGAATTGGTCGCAGTGGATAAGGGGGATCGCGCAAGTATTTCCGCGCGGTTAGCTCCGGCTGATGCATTCAAACGCGCCGGCATCGATTATCCCTACGCGTTGCCCCGACTCAAATTTGAAATTACCAACCGCGACAGCGATCAGCCGCGCATTCGCATCACTTCGGCCCAGCCGGTCAACGAGCCTTTTGTGACATTGTTGGTCGAGGCGGTTTGGTCGTCCGGCAAGCTGATGCGCGAATACACCTTTCTGCTGGATCCGGTCGGTTTCAATCCGCCCGAACAGGCAACGCTGATTATTCCTCCGGTTACCCCGTCCGTGACGCCAGTCGTGGTAGAACCCGCAGCCCCGGAGAGTGTTACCGCAGCTCCGGTTGGGGCAAAAACGCCAGCCGCCGAAACCGTGGCCGCCGCCGAGCCTGTATCGACAAATGCCGAAGAGGAAGTTGAAGCGACGGCGACCCCGGAACAGGCCATGCTGCCCGCCGCAGTCATTGTGGATAAAGTGGAAACTGCACCCGCGCAAGAAGATGTCTTGAGCCGGGAAGAGTTCATTCCTTTGGACGAGGCGCAAAGCGCGCCCATTGCAGTGGTGCGCGGGGATACCCTAAGCAAGATTGCGCTGAAAACCAAACCGGCAGAGGTCAGCCTGGAACGCATGCTGGTTGCCCTTTACCGCGCCAACACCCACGCCTTCGCGGGCAACAATATGAATCGCCTGATGGCCGGCAAGATCATCAATTTGCCGGATGCCGCGCAGATCGAAGCGGTGGGGCAACGCGAAGCGGTGCGCGAGTATCGCGCCCAGGTGGCCGATTGGAACTCGTATCGTCAGCAACTTGCCGCCGCCCGTGCCGCCACGGCCGAGCAAGCCAGTTCGCAGAGCGCATCCGGCAAGGTGACCGCCTCGGTTGCAGAACCCGCTGCCGCAAAAGATTCTGCCGGGGAGGTGCTGAAGCTGTCGAAGGGCGAAGCGCCGGGGGACAAGGCGGCGGGTTCATCCTCTACCAGCGAGGCGGAAGATGCCATTGCACGCGAAAAAGCCTTGCAGGATGCGGAGGAGCGCACGGCATTGCTGGAAAAAAATGTCAAGGATCTGGAGCGTCTGGCGGAATTGAAAAAACAGCAGGCGCAAACTGGCGCAACCTCGGCCACCGCTGCGGTGGCGGGCGTTGCCCCGGCAGAAATGCCAAAATCGGCCAAACCCGCGCTGCCTGCTGCGCCGCTGGCGCAACCGGAAGCGCCGTCATTCCTCGACGAGTTGCTGGCCAATCCGCTGTTTCTTGCAGTCACGGTCGGAGTTCTGGTTTTGCTGGGAGGCGGTGTCTGGTGGTCGCGCCGGCGCGGCAAGGTTCAGCCGCCGCTGGCGGCAAGCACGGATGGCGATTTGGGCAGCACCACCGGGCGGATAGCCGAGCCCATTGTGCCTTCGCCTGAAACCGGCGATTTTACCCGCAATGAGGCCCAGACGGCAGAGGGCGTGCAAGCCCAGGATGAGGTTGATCCGCTGGCGGAAGCCGATCTGTTCCTGTCGTTCGGGCGTGATGCGCAAGCTGAAGAAGTATTGAAAGATGCCTTGTCGAAAAAGCCGGGGGATCTGCCGGTCACCATCAAATTGCTTTCAATCTATGCCAATCGCAAGGATGCCAACGCATTCCTGATTTACGCGCGCCAAGTCAAGGAAAGCGGCGATGAAGAGGCGTGGTCCACGGTTGTGGCGATAGGGCGCGAGCTGGAACCGAATAATCCGCTTTATGGCGGCACGGGCGAGGCAGTCGCCGAGCCGTCGGCAGCGCCCAGCCGGGTTGCCGACCCGGCAGCGGTGGATTTTGATCTTGGATTTGGCTCAACCGGAACGTCGCCATCAACGGATTTCCTGGCGACCGAAGTGATGCACGCGGAGGAAATCGCCCCCGGATCCAGGGCTGACGAAGCGCCGAGCTTGCTTGATACCATGATTGCCGAGCCGCCCTCACAGGAAACGACCGCGATCCTTTCCAGCGAGGAGCTGCGCAGCGCCCAAGAGGCGCCGATGGATTTCGATATCACCGGGACGCATCCGCCGGTCAGCCCGGTTGCAGCCCCGCAACAGGATTCCACTGCGGACGATCTGATATTCGATATCACTTCGACGCGTCCCGGGAGGGAAGTCGCCCCTGGGTCAGTCGAAGCATCAGAGAATGTGGTTGGCGATTTAATCTTTGATGTGACGGCAACCCATCCCGGCGTACCGGCCACGGAGCCGGAAAAGCAGTCTGCAGCAGACGATGGTGGCCTGACATTCGATCTGGATATTCCGGACACTTTCAAACAGCCGAAAGACCAGGCCGATGTCCCGCTGGAAATCGGCCTGGGTGACATCAGTCTGGATCTGGATGGCAGCGCAGTCCGCGGCGACACCGCTTCCGACAAGGACGAGCACTGGCAGGAAGTCGCCACCAAACTTGATTTGGCCAAGGCCTATCAGGAGATGGGGGATGCGGCCGGGGCGCGCGAGATTCTGGACGAGGTAATGCGCGACGGCGACGAGCAACAGCGTGCCGGCGCGCAAACCATGCTCGATCAACTCTGAACCATGCGGATGAATTCGACGGCAGCCATCCGGCTGCCGTTTTCATTTGAGTGAGCGCGCGATGCCCCATCCGGCAATTCAAATCATCGTCTGGGTGTCTCTGGCGTTTCTGGCGCAACGATTGTTGCCGGTCCCTCTGGCCTTGTTCTGTGTGTTCCTGCTGGCGTTGGCTCTCAAACTGTGCGCGCAACAACTGTTGAAATTGCTCAAGCGTACGCGCTGGATCATGTTCTCCTTGTTGCTGATCTATGCCTACTCGACACCGGGCACCGCACTGGTCGGGGCGTGGGGGGTGTATGCGCCGACACTGGAAGGATTGACCGATGGCGCGTTGCAACTCATGCGCCTGCTGGCGATGCTGGCCAGTCTGGCGATTCTGTTGTCATTGCTCAACCTCGCCCGGTTCATCGGCGGGATTTATACCCTGGCGTATCCCTTGCGCTGGATCGGTATCGAACGCGAGCGCGCCGCCGTGCGCCTGGCGCTGACCCTGCAATACGCCGAACCCGCCATGAGTGAGACCGCGGCCGATTGGCGCGGCGCGATCCGCCACGTGCTAAAGACGCCAACCGTGAAGACGGGACATATCGAATTGCATCGACCGCATTGGCACGCCATCGACGGGCTTGGCCTTGTTTTTAGTGCGGCATTGCTCTGGCTGGGGTTGCGATGAGAATCGCACTCGGTGTGGAGTATGACGGCAGCGCCTACCACGGTTGGCAGAGCCAGCCCGACGTGCCCAACGTGCAGAATGCGCTGGCGGCCGCGTTGGCACAGATCACGGATGACCCCGTGGTGGTGCATACCGCCGGCCGCACCGATACCGGCGTGCATGCGCTGGAACAGGTCGTGCATTTCGACACCCGTGCGGTGCGCCCGCTCTCGGCTTGGGTGCGCGGGGCGAATGCCTTGTTGCCGCGCGATATTGCCGTGCTGTGGGCGCATGCCGTGCCGGATGAATTTCATGCGCGCTTCTCGGCGCAGGCGCGCAGTTACCAGTATGTGCTGGTAAATCGTCCGTCACGCATCGGTGTGCATCACGGCAAGGTGGGCTGGTTCCATCTTCCGCTGGATGTGGCGGCGATGCGGGCGGCGGCAAAATTGCTGCTGGGTGAACACGATTTCAGCGCCTTCCGTGCCGCAGAATGCCAGGCCAAATCGCCCGTCAAGCACCTGACCCGGCTCGACATCCGGCAGCAGGGCGACACGATATTTTTCGATCTGACCGCCAATGCTTTTTTGCACCACATGGTGCGCAACATCGTCGGCTGTCTGGTGTATGTCGGCAAGGGCAAACATCCGCCGCAGTGGGTGAAGGAAGTGCTGGCAGGCCGCGACCGTAGCCGCGCCGCCCCGACGTTTGCGCCGAATGGTCTTTATCTCAAACGTATTCACTACGACGCATCGTGGCGATTGCCCCAGCTACATTTTGAATAGCAGGTAAAATGCGGCAATGACCAGAATCAAGATTTGCGGCATCACCCGTTCCGAGGATTTGCGCGCGGCCACCCGTGCCGGTGCGCATGCCATCGGGCTGGTATTCTACGAGGCCAGTCCGCGCAATGTGACCATTCCACAAGCGTCCCATTTAATGCACGTTGTCCAACCCTTCATCAATAAAGTTGGTCTATTCGTCAATCCCGCCCCCGAAGAAGTTGAAACCATATTGCGCTTCGTTGCGCTGGACACTTTGCAATTCCACGGCGATGAATCCCCCGAGTTTTGCGCGCAATTCGGCAAGCCTTATCTGAAGGCAATCCGGGTCAAGGCCGGAGTGGATTTGGTAGAATGCGCGGCCCGTTACGCGGACGCGCAAGGCTTGTTGCTGGATGCCCATGTCGAGGGCGTGCAGGGTGGCAGCGGCGAGACCTTCGACTGGAAGCTGATTCCGCATAACTTGCCGTTGCCGGTGATTCTGTCCGGCGGTTTGCATGCGGGCAATGCGGCAGAGGCGATCAAACAGGTGCGCCCCTACGCGGTGGATGTGTCCAGCGGCGTGGAGGAGGCAAAGGGAATCAAGGATGCGGCGAAAATCGCGGCATTCGTCAATGAGGTCAACCGAATCGATGTACAACTACCCTGACGCACACGGCCACTTCGGCCCCTACGGCGGCATCTACGTCGCCGAGACACTGATGGGGGCGCTGGAAGAGCTGAACGCTGCCTATGCAAAGTATCGCGACGATCCCGAATTCGTCGCCGAGTTCGAGCGCGACCTGAAATATTACGTCGGCCGTCCCAGCCCAATCTATCACGCCGAGCGTCTGTCCGCGCATCTCGGCGGGGCGCAGATCTATCTCAAGCGCGAGGATTTGAACCACACCGGGGCGCACAAGATCAACAACACCATCGGCCAGGCATTGCTCGCCAAGCGCATGGGCAAGCAGCGCGTGATCGCCGAGACCGGCGCCGGCCAGCACGGCGTGGCGACGGCGACGGTGGCGGCGCGTATGGGGATGGAATGCGTGGTGTATATGGGCGCGGAGGACGTGCAGCGCCAGTCGCCCAACGTGTTTCGCATGAAGCTGCTGGGCGCGACCGTGGTGCCGGTGCACAGCGGATCGAAGACGCTCAAGGATGCGCTGAACGAAGCGATGCGCGACTGGGTGACTAACATCGAGAATACTTTTTACATCATCGGCACAGTGGCGGGACCGCACCCGTATCCGGCCATGGTGCGCGATTTCAATGCCGTGGTCAGCCGCGAAACCATCGTCCAGATGCCGGAGATGATTGGCCGTCTGCCGGATGCGGTGATCGCCTGTGTCGGCGGCGGCTCCAACGCGATGGGCGCGTTCTACCATTACCTCGACAGCCCAGAGGTGCGCCTGATCGGCGTGGAAGCGGGCGGTTACGGGATCGAGACCGGCAAACATGCCGCGCCGCTCACGGTCAATGCGCCGGTCGGCGTGCTGCACGGCAACAAGACCTATCTGATGCAGGATGCCGACGGCCAGATCATCGAGACGCATTCGATTTCTGCCGGACTGGATTATCCCGGCGTGGGGCCTGAACACTGCTGGTTGAAGGACACCGGCCGCGCGGAGTACGTGGCGATCAACGACGATGAGGCGCTGGCGGCATTCAATACGCTGTGCCGCTTCGAGGGCATCATCCCCGCGCTCGAATCGAGCCACGCGCTGGCGCATGCGATCAAGATTGCGCCGGGCATGGGCAAGGATAAAGTACTACTGGTGAATCTTTCCGGGCGCGGAGACAAGGACATCAATACCATCGCCCAATTGCAAGGTATTACGCTATGAGTCGTATTCAGACAGTTTTCGAGCAACTCAAACTGCAACAGCGCAAAGCGCTGATCCCGTTCATCACGGCGGGCGACCCCAATCCGCAACTCACCGTGCCCTTGCTGCACGCGCTGGTCGAGGCGGGCGCGGACATCCTCGAACTCGGCGTGCCGTTCTCCGATCCGATGGCCGACGGGCCGACCATTCAGCGCGCTTCCGAGCGCGCACTCAAGCATCACGTCGGCCTGCATCACGTGCTCGACATGGTGGCGGAGTTTCGCCGGAAAAATTCACACACGCCGGTCGTGCTGATGGGCTACGGCAACCCGATCGAGGCGATGGGCTGGGAGACCTTTGCCAAACGTTGTGCCGAAGTCGGGGTGGATGGGGTGTTGACCGTGGATTTTCCGCCGGAGGAGAGCCATGAAGCGTTCACCCATCTGGAGGCGCACGGTATCGACCCCATCTTTTTGCTGGCACCGACCACGCGCGAAGAGCGGGTGGCGCAGGTGGCCAAATTGGCGCGCGGCTACGTCTATTACGTTTCACTCAAGGGCGTGACCGGCGCGGGCAATCTCGACCTGTCCGCCATCGAACAGAAGTTGCCGCAACTGCGCCGCCACATCAAGCTACCGATCGGTGTCGGGTTTGGTATCCGCGATGGCGCGACGGCCAACGCGGTGGCGAAACTTTGCGATGGCGTGGTGGTGGGCAGCCGCATCGTGCAGGAAATTGAAGATTCAAACGAGCAGGAAATGGTCGCCAATGTTGGGCGGCTGGTAAAAGAATTGCGACAGGCAATCGACAACTAAGGGAGGAAACATCATGGGTTGGTTCCAGAAATTATTGCCGCCAA
>PCWU01000051.1:19216-56434 GCA_002787455.1 Gallionellaceae bacterium CG11_big_fil_rev_8_21_14_0_20_60_62
CAAGCGCAATGTGCCGGAGGGACTTTGGTTCAAGTGCCCGGATTGTCAGGCGGTGCTGTATCACGCCGACCTGGAAAAGAACCTCAGCGTCTGTCCGAAATGCAACCATCACCATCGCATCACGGCGCGCACCCGCCTCGATTGGTTGCTGGACGGTGAAGGACGGTTCGAGATCGGGGCGGAGATATTGCCGGTCGATACGCTCAAGTTCAAGGATCAGAAGAAATACACCGAGCGTCTGGCTGCCTCCAAGAAAACTACGGGCGAAGACGATGCGCTGATCGTGATGCAGGGCAGCGTTCATGCGCTGCCGGTTGTCGCCGCCGCGTTTGAGTTCAGTTTCATGGGCGGCTCGATGGGATCGGTGGTCGGCGAGCGTTTCGTGCGCGGTGTGCAAGTCGCGCTGGAGCAGCAGTGCCCCTTCGTCTGCTTTGCCGCCAGCGGCGGAGCGCGCATGCAGGAAGGTCTGTTGTCGCTGATGCAGATGGCCAAGACCAGCGCCGCGCTCACGCAACTGAGCGAAGCCAGGCTGCCATTCATCTCCGTGCTCACCGACCCGACCATGGGCGGCGTCTCCGCCAGCTTCGCCTTCCTTGGCGATGTGGTCATCGCCGAACCCGGTGCGCTGATCGGTTTCGCCGGTGCGCGCGTGATCCAGCAGACCGTGCGCGAGACCCTGCCGGATGGTTTTCAGCGCGCCGAGTTTCTGCTTGAGCATGGCCACGTCGACATGATCGTCGATCGCCGCCGGATGCGCGACCAACTGGTGACACTGATCACCCTGTTGACCAAACAGGATGCGGCGACGAAGCTGGAAGCGGCGTAATGACACGTAAGGCGATCACCACAGAGACACAGAGACACAGAGGAATAGCCTTGCCTTCCACCCCGGGCTTCTGTGGTGTGTCGGTTTTTGTCTCCTCGGTGCTTCTGTGTCTCTGTGGTGTGTATTAGGTTTTTTTTGTGGAATCTCGAACACTTCCCGACTGGCTGACCCACCTCGAATCGCTGCATCCCAAAACGATTGCGCTCGGCTTGGAGCGCGTGGCGCAAGTCAGGCAGCGGCTCAATCTTCATCCTGATTTCCCCGTTATCGTCGTCGGCGGCACCAACGGCAAAGGCTCGGTGTGCGCGATGCTGGAAGCCATTCTGCACGCCGCCGGATACAAGGTCGGCTGTTATACCTCGCCGCATCTGCTGGATTACAACGAGCGGGTGCGAATCGCCAAACAACAGGCAAGTGATGCGGAGTTGTGTGCTTCATTCGAAAGAATTGAACAGGCGCGCGTAGGTCGGGCTTCAGCCCGACTGGATGATGTCGGGCTGAAGCCCGACCTACAGCTTACCTACTTTGAATTCGGCACGCTGGCGGCGATGCAGCTTTTTATCGAGCACAAGGTGGATGTCGTCATCCTTGAAGTGGGACTGGGCGGCAGACTGGATGCGGTGAACGTGTTCGATGCCGACGTTTCGGTGGTAACCAGCGTGGACATCGATCACATTGATTATCTTGGCGAGACACGCGAGCAGATCGCGTTTGAAAAGGCTGGCATCTTCCGCCGGGGGCGCGTGGCGATCTGCGCCGACAGCGATGTGCCGCAGGCGATAAGCAAACATGCACAGGAGATCGGCGCCGAATTGTGGTGCATGGCCAGTGAATTTGGTTTTAGGGCACATCAGGGGCAATGGGATTTCTTTGGCCAATCCGGTGAACGCCATGCCATGCCAGTGCCGGCTTTGCGCGGCGCGTTCCAGTTGCACAACGCGAGTGCGGCATTGGCCGCTCTGGATGCTTTGAGGGATTGTTTGCCGGTGAATATGGAAGCAGTGCGGCGGGGACTGGTTGAGGTGGAGCTTCCCGGCCGTTTCCAGTTTGTGCCGGGGCAACCGCAGTTGATTCTCGATGTGGCGCACAACCCTCATGCGGCGCGTTCGCTGGCGCAGAACCTGGCCAATCTGCCGCCGGCGAAAACGTTTGCGGTGTTCGCCATGCTCAAGGACAAGGATGTGGCCGGGGTGGTTGCGGCGCTGGACGCGCATATTGATGTGTGGCTGGTCGCCGGGATCGATGCGCCGCGCGGCGCGACGGCGGCGGAACTGCGGCGGGTTCTGGAAAAACAGGGGGTGCGAGGCGAGATCGTGACCTGTTTGGCCATCGCGAATGCCCTGTATGAGGCCGGCAATCGCGCATGTGAAAATGATAGAATCGCAGCCCTTGGATCATTCTATACGGTAGCGGAAGTGATGCGGCTGCGCGGTGTGCGTGGCGCTTGAGCTTTTCGATTCGACTATGGCAAAACAAATCACGACCGACGGCGAATTTACCTTACGGCGCCAGGCCAGACGCCGGCTGATCGGCGCAATTGCGCTGATGCTTGGCGTTGTTATTTTTCTGCCCATGATATTCGACCCGGATCCGGCATCGACCGCGGTCGGCGACATCGAATTGCGCATCCCAGAACGGACGGAGGTGGCGCCTGTGCCGCAGGCGGCGCAGGAGGGGGCGCCAAAAGTTGAACTTGCCGTGCCGGACGAAAAACCCGTTCCAGTCGAGTTCCCCGTCGAGACTGCCATTGCGCCAGTGACGGCCCCGCCCGCCAAAATCGAGACGACTGTCAAACGCGAGACGTACGTTCCTCCGGCTCCCGCGAAGGTGCCGGGCAAACCTTCCGGCTGGGTGGTGCAGGTCGGTGCCTATTCAAAAGAAGAAGCGGCCAAACAGATGGTGGACAACCTGAAAAAGCGCGGCTACCCGGTCTATACCGAGCGCGCCGGCAGCATGTTGCGCGTGCGGGTGGGACATTATCCGGACAGGAAGGCAGCCGAAAAGACACTTCGCAAGCTGGAAGCCATCGGTTTGCACCCGAATGTGCTCAGTCCGGAATAAGCGCGCATGTCGGTCTTTGATATTGCGGTGTTGGTGATTATTGCCCTGTCGGCTGTGCTCGGCTGGTGGCGCGGGTTTATGTACGAGCTGTTTTCCCTGCTTGGCTGGGTGGCGGCGTATATCGTGGCGCGCACTTCATCGGCGCAACTGCTGCCCTACATTCCGTTGGCGATTGCGGATCCTGGCCTGCGCGGGGCAACCGCTTTTGCCGCCATGTTTATTGCTATCCTGATCGTGGCGGCGATTTTTGCCTGGTTTCTGTCGAAACTGGCCAAGTTTGCCGGTCTGGCCGGGCTGGACGGCAAATTTGGCGCAATGTTCGGTGTCGCGCGCGGGGTGCTGCTGGTGCTGGCGCTGGTGTGGCTGGGCGGCCTGACCAGTCTGCCGCAGCAATCCTGGTGGAAGAACGCCTGGAGCAGCAAACCCCTGCAGCAGGCGGCGCAATATGCGAAAGAATATGTGCCGACAGATATCGTGCCAAAGTAATCCGACAAAATTTATCTTAAAGCGGGAAAGACCATGTGCGGGATTTTAGGAGTGGTGGCGAACACACCGGTCAACCAGTTGCTGTATGACGGGTTGCAGGTGTTGCAGCATCGCGGGCAGGACGCGGCGGGCATCGCCACGCTGGAGGGCAGAACCTTCCATTTGCACAAGGGGAATGGCCTGGTGCGCGATGTGTTCCGCACACGCAACATGCGCGCGCTCAAGGGTAACGCCGGTATCGCCCACGTGCGCTATCCGACGGCCGGCTCGGCGGTCGATCATAACGAGGCGCAGCCGTTCTACGTCAACTCGCCGTTCGGCATCGTGCTCGGGCACAACGGCAATCTCACCAATACGGACGAGCTGCGCCGCGCAATGTACCAGCAGGATTTGCGCCACATCAACACCGGCTCCGATTCCGAGGTACTGCTGAACGTGCTGGCACACGAGTTGCAGGAAAAAGCCACCGGATTCAAGCTTGATCCACAGAAGATATTCGCCTCCGTCTCCGGCGTGCACCGCCGTTGCCAGGGCGCTTACGCGGTGGTGGCGATGATCGCGGGCTACGGCCTGCTTGCCTTTCGCGACCCGCATGGCATACGCCCGCTGGTGGTCGGCAGCAGTCAGACGAAAGAAGGGATTGAGTATCTGGTCGCCTCCGAATCGGTGGCGCTGGATACGTTGGGCTTCAAATTCCTGCGCGACATCGCGCCGGGCGAGGCGGTATTCATCGATCTGGACGGCAACTTCCACAGCCAGCAATGCGCGGAGCATCCCCGGCTTAATCCCTGCATCTTCGAGTATGTCTATTTCGCCCGCCCCGATTCGGTGATGGACGGCATCTCGGTCTATGCCACGCGCCTGTTCATGGGCGAATATCTGGCGGAAAAGATTCGCCGCGAGTGGCAGGATCACGACATTGACGTAGTAATTCCAATCCCGGATTCCAGCCGTCCGAGCGCACTGCAACTGGCCAATCATCTGGGCATCCCTTTCCGCGAAGGGTTCGTCAAGAACCGCTATATCGGCCGCACGTTCATCATGCCGGGGCAGACCAAACGCAAGAAATCCGTGCGCCAGAAACTGAATGCGATCGGCATCGAATTCAAGGGCAAGAACGTGCTGCTGGTGGACGACTCCATCGTGCGCGGCACGACCAGCCGCGAGATCGTGCAGATGGCGCGCGATGCGGGCGCACGCAAGGTGTTCTTCGCTTCCGCCGCGCCACCGGTAAAATTCCCCAACGTGTATGGCATCGACATGCCGACCCGTGACGAGCTGATCGCGACCGGCCGCAGCGACGAGCAAATCTGTCATGAAATCGGCGCGGACCGCCTGATTTATCAGGATCTGGACGACCTCAAGGCGGCGGTGATCAAAGCCAATCCTGCGCTTTCTGAATTTGATGCCTCCTGTTTCGACGGTCACTACATCACCGGCGACATCACCCCGGAGTACCTGAATCTGATCGAGGCCGCGCGCAACGGCAAAGCCAATGAATCGGTGGCGGATGATGACCAGCTGGAACTCGACTTAACGATGTCTGAATCGTCGATGTAGGCGATTGACAGTGCATGGCGGACAGTGCTAATTTTCACCCGCGCCGATTTGAGGAACAGCTTGCGGGCGCATTACAAATACAGCTAAAGCGGGGGAACCCGGTTTGGCGCTAAGCTTTCCGGGTTTTTGTTTTGAGGAGCAATCATGTCGGATAAAAATTCTTATCAGCCGGAGACCGTGGCAGTGCGCGCGGGGAGCGAGCACAGCCAGTTCCACGAGCACAGCGAGGCGTTATTCCTGACTTCAAGCTTCACCTTCGACAGCGCGCAGCAGGCGGCGAAGCGCTTCATCGGCGAAGAGCAGGGCAACATCTATTCGCGCTTTACCAATCCCACCGTCACCATGTTCGAGCAGCGCCTGGCTGCGCTGGAAGGCGCGGAACAATGCGTGGCGACAGCGAGCGGCATGGCCGCGATTCTCTCGACCTGCATGGGGTTGTTGCAGGCGGGTGACCATCTGGTCGCGTCGCAGAGCATCTTCGGCTCGACAGTGAACATGTTTAACAACGTGTTCAAAAAATTCGGCGTGGAGACGACCTTCGTTTCCGCCACCGATCCCGCGCAATGGCAGGCGGCGGCGCGCCCGAACACAAAACTGTTTTTTCTGGAAACACCGTCCAATCCGCTCACCGAGATTTCCGACATTGCGGCGATTGCCGCCTTCGCGAAGCAATGTGGCGCGTTGCTGGCGGTGGATAATTGCTTCTGCACGCCTATCCTGCAACGCCCGCTGGAATTCGGCGCGGACATCATCATCCATTCCGCCACCAAGTACATCGACGGCCAGGGCCGCGTGCTGGGCGGTGCGGTGCTGGGCAGCAAAAAACTGATGGAGCCGGTGTACAGTTTCCTGCGCACCGCCGGGCCGACCATGAGCGCGTTCAACGCATGGGTGTTCCTGAAAGGGCTGGAAACCCTGAAGCTGCGCATGGATGCGCACAGCGCCAACGCTTTGCAACTGGCGCAATGGTTGGAGAAACAGCCTAATGTGGCGCGCGTGTTGTATCCCGGTCTGCCGTCGCATCCGCAGCATGCGCTGGCGATGAAACAGCAAAAGACCGGCGGCGGCATCGTGGCGTTCGATGTGAAGGGCGGCAGGGACGCTGCCTGGCGCGTGATCGACAACACAAGGATGCTGTCCATCACCGCCAATCTGGGCGACACCAAGACCACCATCACCCATCCGGCGACGACAACGCACGCCCGCATCTCGCCGGAAGCGCGCGCGGCGGCGGGCATCAGCGATGGCTTGATCCGCATCGCGGTCGGGCTGGAAGCGGTGTTGGATATTCAGAACGACTTGGCGCGGGGGCTGGGTAATTAATATGCAACAAAAGGCAAAATTAGCCACAGAGAACACAGAGTTCACAGAGAAAAGCGCGGACAGGTTTCTGTTTTCCTTTACGGCCTCTGTGATCTCTGTGGCTAAAAGGTTTTAACAGATGGATGTGCTGGCTGCACAGGTTGGAGGCGCGCTCAAGGCGTATGGGTTGATGCTGGCGACGGCGGAATCGTGCACCGGCGGCGGGGTGGCGCAGGCGATTACCGGCATCGCGGGGAGTTCTGCCTGGTTTGAGCGCGGTTTCATCACCTATTCCAATCAGTCGAAACAGCAAATGTTGGGCGTGGCGGAAGCGACGTTGATCGGCCATGGTGCAGTGTCCGAAGTGACGGTGCGCGCGATGGCGGCGGGCGCGCTGGAACACAGTGCGGCGCAGGTGGCGTTGGCGGTAAGTGGCATCGCCGGGCCGGACGGCGGCACGCCGGACAAGCCGGTCGGCACGGTCTGGTTCGCTTGGGGAATCAGACACGGCGCGACGTTTGCTTGTTTGCACCACTTGTCCGGCAACCGTGCCGAAGTGCGCGCGCAGGCAGTGCGGATTGCGCTGCAGGGGGTGTTGGCGCTCTTGCAGCAGACAACTGCCAGCGCCTGACGGGCACCGCTAATAATCCAAATTTCGTCGCAATACAGCGTTGCTCTCAAAAATTACTCTTTACATATCATGCATATGCTGCGTCGCAATTTTTTGCTCGCGCCTGGTCTTGCTTGGAACTTTGAATTATTAGAGGCCCCTGAAATCACTTAAGAACGAACGTTCTGTACAACTCCAAATTGCTGTGCCACAATCTGCCACCATTTTTTGAAAGGGAACACCATGGATGACAACAAAAGCAAGGCGCTCGCGGCGGCATTGAGCCAGATCGAAAAACAGTTCGGCAAGGGCTCCATCATGCGTCTGGGCGAGGGCGAGGTAATCAAGGATATCGAGGTGGTGTCCACAGGCTCGCTGGGGCTGGACATCGCGCTGGGCGTCGGCGGTCTCCCGCGCGGCCGCGTAATCGAGATTTACGGTCCTGAATCCTCCGGCAAAACTACGCTAACCCTGCAAGTCATCGCGGAGATGCAGAAGCTGGGTGGCACGGCGGCCTTCATCGATGCCGAACATGCGCTCGATCCGCTTTACGCGCAGAAGCTTGGCGTCAAAGTGGAAGACCTGCTGATTTCGCAGCCGGACAATGGCGAGCAGGCGCTGGAAATCGTCGATATGCTGGTGCGTTCCGGCTCGGTGGATATTGTGGTGGTGGACTCGGTTGCCGCGCTGACCCCGCGTGCCGAAATCGAGGGCGAGATGGGCGATGCGCAGATGGGATTGCACGCGCGCCTGATGTCGCAAGCCTTGCGCAAACTCACCGCCAACATCAATCGCTCCAAAACCATGGTCATCTTCATCAACCAGATCCGCATGAAGATCGGTGTGATGTTCGGCAATCCGGAAACCACCACCGGCGGCAATGCACTCAAGTTTTATGCTTCCGTGCGCCTCGACATTCGTCGCACCGGCGCGATCAAAAAAGGCGACGAGGTCATCGGCAACGAGACGCGCGTTAAAGTGGTGAAGAACAAGGTCGCGCCGCCGTTCAAGGAAGCACATTTTGATATCCTGTACGGAGAAGGCATTTCGCGCGAAGGTGAGATCGTTGAGTTGGGCGTGCAGAACAAGATCGTCGAGAAATCGGGCGCCTGGTACGCCTACAACGGCGAGAAGATCGGCCAGGGCAAGGACAACGCGCGCGAATACCTGCGCAATAATCCGGAGATTGCGGTCGAGATAGAAAACAAGGTGAGGGCGGCGCTTGGCGTTGCCGCCCTGGGCGCCGGTGAAGGCGAAAAAGCCTGAGCTGACATTGCGGGTTCGCGCCATGCGCTATCTGGCGCGGCGCGAACACAGCCGCGCCGAACTGCAGGCCAAGTTGTCGCCCCATGTGCAGGAAGGTGAAGATCTCGATGAGGTGCTGGACGATCTGGAAAAGCGCAACTGGCTGTCCGACGCGCGCGCTGCCGCGCAACTGGTTGAGATTAAACGTGGTCGCTTCGGCACGCAGCGTATCGCGCACGAGCTGCGCATGAAGGGAATCGACGAGAATCTGATAGACGAAGCGTTGCCGCAACTGAAAGCCACCGAACTCGACGCGGCACGCGAGGTGTGGCAACGCAAGTTTGCTTCACTACCCCGGGACGCCAAAGCAAAAGCGCGCCAGATACGATTTCTGCAATCGCGCGGTTTCTCCGTCGAAGTCATCCTCAAAGTGTTGAAATCTGCCGCCGCCGGCATTGACGACGAAGGCTGAGAGCCATGCCTGAATAGCCTGCCAAATGGTATGATTCGCGCCGTGATGCCGCCTGCAAGGCGGTGTGTTTAACCAGGGGAAAGCAGTTGCCCGCAGATTACACAGATTACGCAGATTTCCACAGATAAAACAACAAGAACCACTGGATCAGCTTACTCACCTTTGGCGTGGTCCGGCACTCATTCTGGATCACCGGAAAATTTGCGTTAATCTGCTGGCTGAACTGCGTTTTTAAGGTTTATTGAACAATCATGGCTAGCGGTGATCCGATGAAAAGCAGTGAGATTCGCCAGAAATTCCTCGACTATTTTGCCTCCAAAGGCCATACCGTCGTACCAAGCAGTTCGCTGGTGCCGCACGAAGACCCGACGCTGTTGTTCACCAACGCGGGGATGAACCAGTTCAAGGATGTGTTCCTCGGTTTCGACAAGCGACCCTATACCCGCGCTACGTCTTCGCAAAAATGTGTGCGCGCCGGCGGCAAGCACAACGACCTGGAAAACGTCGGTTACACCGCACGTCACCACACCTTTTTTGAAATGCTGGGCAACTTCAGCTTCGGCGATTACTTCAAGCGTGATGCCATCAATTACGCATGGGAGCTGCTGACCGAAGTATTCAAACTGCCCAGGGAAAAACTCTACGTCACCGTGTATGCCGAGGATGATGAGGCATACAACATCTGGACCAAGGAGGTCGGTCTGGAAGTCTCCCGCGTGATCCGCATCGGCGACAACAAGGGCGCGCGCTACGCGTCCGACAACTTCTGGATGATGGGCGACACCGGCCCCTGCGGCCCCTGCACCGAAATTTTCTACGACCACGGCGCGCACATCCCCGGCGGTTTGCCCGGCACGCCGGAAGAAGACGGCGACCGCTATATCGAAATCTGGAACAACGTGTTCATGCAGTACAACCGCGACGAAGCCGGCGTGATGCATCCGCTGCCCAAGCCTTCCGTCGATACCGGCATGGGGCTGGAGCGCATCTCGGCGGTGCTGCAAGGCGTACACGCCAACTACGAGATCGACCTGTTTGTCAGTCTCATTGACGCTGCGCGACGTGAGTTGTGGGCGGTTGCAATAGACGATAGTTTTGCTGCACCACTTAACGACTCATCCTTTGACTCTCCGTCATTGCGAGTCATCGCAGACCATATCCGCTCATGCGCTTTCTTGGTCTCTGACGGAGTGATTCCTGGTAATGAAGGCCGTGGCTATGTACTGCGACGAATCACACGACGCGCAATCCGTCACGGTTACAAGCTCGGTGCTCGAAGACCGTTCTTTTATCGGCTTGTGATAGAGCTCGTCCGTCAGATGGGTGATGCTTATCCTAATTTAGCTGCCAATCAACAGCGAGTGATGGATGTGTTGAAGCAAGAAGAAGAACGTTTCTTTCAGACCATCGAACACGGCATGGCCTATCTCGAAGCCGATCTGGCCGAGATGGAAAAGACGGGCGTAAAGGTATTCAACGGAGAAATCGCCTTCAAGCTGCACGACACCTACGGCTTCCCGCTTGATCTGACCGCCGACATCTGCCGCGAGCGCGGGGTTACGGTGGACGATGCCGCCTTCAATGCCGCGATGGCGCGCCAGAAGGAACAGGCGCGCGCCGCCGGCAAATTCAAGATGGCCGCAAATCTCGACTATTCCGGCCCGGCGACCACCTTCCACGGTTACGACACGCTGGAACACAATGGCAACATACTTGCCTTGTACAAGGATGGCACCGAAGTGAACGAACTGGTCGAAGGCGACCTAGGCGTGGTGGTGCTGGACGACACCCCGTTCTATGCCGAATCCGGCGGCCAAGTCGGCGACAGCGGCGAACTGCGCAGCGTGCACGGCATCTTTGCAGTCGAGGATACACAGAAGATTCAGGCGGCGGTGTTCGGCCACCACGGCGTGGTGAAGACCGGCAAGCTTTCCGTGGGTAATGGCGTGAATGCGCGCGTGGACATGCAGGCGCGGGCGCGGACCGAGCGCAACCATTCGGTGACACACCTGATGCACAAGGCTTTGCGCGAGGTGCTGGGCGCGCATGTGCAACAGAAGGGGTCGCAGGTCGATGCCGACAAGACGCGTTTCGATTTCGTGCAGAACCAGCCGATGACGGATGCCGATATCCGCCGCGTGGAGGCGCTCGTCAATACGGAGATCCTCGCTAATAGCGCGACCGAAGCCAGCGTGATGCGCATTGAGGATGCGCAGAAGACGGGGGCAATGATGCTGTTCGGCGAGAAGTACGGCGACGAAGTGCGTGTGCTGTCCATCGGTAGTTCAAAAGAGTTGTGCGGTGGGACGCACGTAAAGCGCACCGGCGACATCGGCCTGTTCAAGATCGTGGCCGAAAGCGGTGTCGCGGCCGGCATTCGCCGCATCGAAGCGGTGACCGGCGAGGGCGCGCTGGCGCGGGTGCAACAGCAGGAAGATCAATTGCAGCAAGTGGCCGATGCGGTAAAAGTGCAACCACAGGAAGCGGCGGCGCGTGTCGCACAGATCATTGATCACGTGAAAATACTGGAGAAGGAGCTTGCCGCACTGAAATCGAAACTCGCTTCCGCGCAGGGCGACGAATTGGTCGCGCAAGCCCAGGACATCAGCGGGGTGAAAGTGCTGGCTGCCAGGCTGGACGGCGCCGATGTGGCGACCCTGCGCGAGACCATGGACAAGCTGCGCGACAAGCTGAAGTCCGCGGCGATTGTGCTGGCTGCGGTGAATGAGGGTAAAGTGAGTTTGATCGCGGGGGTGACGGCTGATGCGACCGCGAAAGTGAAGGCGGGCGAGTTGGTGAATTTCGTCGCGCAACAAATCGGCGGCAAGGGCGGCGGCAGACCGGATATGGCGCAGGCGGGGGGCACGCAACCGGAGCATCTGGCCAAAGCGCTGGCCTCGGTTCCGGATTGGGTAAAGTTGAAACTTTGATCGAATAGACGCGTAATTGCCCGTCTGTTCTTGTGTTCGGGGTTAACGCAACCGGAGTAAATTGACCGGAGTCCATCGGGGATCGGAGTGGGGCTTTCAAACCATAGCGGACGCTCAAGGGAGAATCGATGCTGATGCAGACCGGCGATACGATTTTGCTGGTGGAAGACGAGGAATCTTCGATCCTGTTGGTGCAGCAGGCGGTGGTCGCTTGTTCCGGCAATCTGCATTTGGCGGTGGTGCCGGACAGCGTTGCCGCGCTGGATTGGCTTTCGGCCGAAACCTCCCATGGTCATCCGGTGCCGCGCCTGATTCTGATTGATCTTAAATTACCCAAACTGATTGGTCTGGCGGTGTTGCGCACGCTGCGCATGGATCGGCGATTGCAGCAAGTTCCCGTTGTGGTTTTTTCGCAAAGCCATGAACCGCCGGATGTGGTGCTGGCTTACCAGATTGGCGCAAACAGCTTCGTACAGAAACCCGGAACCCTGGCGGAATTCAGCCAGTTAATGGGTGAATTGCTGGCGTTGGGCTGGTTGGGCGAGGCCGGTTTGGGCAAGCCTTTGTCGCAAAGCCTGTCGACATGAAAGTGTTGCGAACTTTGTTTGTCGCCACTGCCGGGGCGGATGCGGACCGCGTCGTCCAGGCTTTTGCCGCAAGCGGTTATCGGCTGACACCCTGCCATGCGGTAAATATGCCTTCACTCAAGGCGTGCCTGCGCGAACTGCCGCAGATCATCTTCATTTTTCCCGGGTCAAGATTATCGATTGAAAAAGTGGTTGCCGTGCTGCGCGCGGGAGAGATGGATATCCCCTTTATTGTCCTGCTGCGTGAGCCGGGCCAACTCAATTTAACCGAGACGATGCAATTGGGCGCGCAGGATTGCGTGGCGCTGGAAGACAGTCAGCGCCTTGTGCCCACAGTGGAGCGCGAACTGGTGGCAGCTGTTTTACGCTATAACCTGCGCGAACAGATCGTCACCGACCACCTGTTGCAGGAAATCGACCAGTACATTCTGCATAAATATCCGATGCACGAGGTGGCCGGCCGCATCTGCCAGCGGATGGTTGATTTGTTTGGTTTCAGTTTGGTCTGGCTGGGCATGAAGGCGGCTGATGGAACGATCGAAATCAGCGACGCGGCGGGGGCGAAAAATTATTTGAAAAATATCGCGGTGAGCTGGGACGATACGCCGCGGGGGGGCGGACCGGCCGGGGTTGCGGTGCGCGAGAATCGGCCGGTCGTGCTGAGCACCGATGCGCCGCAGTTTGCACCGTGGCGCGCGCGCGCGGAACAACACGGCCTGCGCCGTATCCTGGCTATCCCGTTGGGCTTGCATGGCGAAGTCATTGGCGTGCTGCTGATGTATTCGGCGCAGGAGAGCGCTTTTGATTCCTTTGCCGTCAGCCGGCTTTCCGCGTTTGCCGCGCGCGTCACCGTGGCGATTATCGAGGCAAGGGAACAACAGGAATTGCGCCTGATGGAAGTCGCCATGCGCAATGCTTCTAACGCCATGTTTATTACCGATTACGCGGGGAAGGTGGAATGGATGAACCAGGCGCTGACCCGCATCAGCGGCTATACGCGGGAGGAAATCATTGGGCGTACACCGCACGTTTTTTCATCCGGGCTGCATGAGCCGACTTTTTGGCAGGAGATGTGGTTGCGCATCGCCAGTGGCCAGGATTGGCGCGGAGATATCGTTAACCGGAAAAAATCGGGGGAGCTGTATACGGTCACCCAGAGTATCTCGCCCCTGTTCGGGGAAAAAGGAGAGCTGATCAATTTTCTGGCGGTGCAGCAGGATATTTCGGAAAAGCGCCGCCTGGAGGAAGAGATTCACTATCTCGCCTATCACGATGCACTGACCGAACTGCCGAACCGTATGCTGTTCCAGGACCGGCTGCAGCAGGAGATCATCCAGGCCAAACGCAACAAAAGCGAATTTGCCGTCCTGTTTATTGATCTTGACGGCTTCAAGGCGGTGAACGACGCGCGCGGACATGCGACTGGCGACAATCTGCTGCAGATTGTCGCGCAGCGTTTGCGCGGCTGCGTGCGCGAGGGTGATACGGTGGCCCGCCTCGGGGGCGATGAATTTACCATTCTGCTGCGCGGGGTGGGGCATGGTGAAGGCTTGCATCGCGTGTTGCGCAAGATCATCAAATTAGTGGCGCAACCGTATGAACTGGGCGAGCACGCGGAAACAGTGACGGCCAGCATCGGCATCAGCCTTTATCCGCAAGATGCCACCGGTGTCGAAAAGCTGCTGATCCATGCGGATGAAGCGATGTATCGCGCGAAACAGGGCGGCAAGAATCGCTGGGTGATCTATGGGCAGGCGGACGTCGTCATGCCCGATTGAGCCGTGCCGGCAATCAACGATCCCCGGGCGGCGGGATGTGTTGCGCGACGGTTTGCGGCGTCAGCTTCAGCATGCAGTCGAAGTGGCCGAGCGGGCATTCGCGTTTGAAGCAGGGGCTGCAGGGCAAATCAAGCTTCAGAACCTGTGCCCGCGCTGACAGCGGCGGGGTAAATTGCGGGCTGCTGGAACCGAAGATCGCCAGCAGCGGACGGTTTAGCGCGGCCGCGATGTGCATCAATCCGGAGTCGTTGCTGACGACCAGATCGGCCCCCGCCAGCAGCGCGATTGCCTCGGCCAGATCGGTGTCGCCGCACAGATTTCGCGCCCGCCGATTGCCCAAGGCGACTATCTTTTCGCCCAGTTCCCTGTCCTTGGGCGAGCCGATCAGCCATACCTGATAACCTCTACCAAGCAATTGTTGCGCCAGTTCGGCATAGTAGTGCGCTGGCCAGCGTTTGGCCGGTCCGTATTCCGCGCCGGGGCAAAACACGGCAATCGGCCGGTCATGCGAAAGTTTGAATTTGGCCAGCGCGGCAGCCTGTTCTTCCGCGGAGATTTGCAGCCGTGGCGCGGGCACCGGGCGTGCCACTTCTGTCCCCTTGGCTTCGGCCAGCGCGGCGAAGCGTTCCACCATCAGCGGCAGTTTGGTTCTGCTCAAGCGGCGCGCATCGTTGAGCAGACCGAAGCGGGCTTCGCTGATGAAGCCGGTGCGCAGGGGAATATTGGCAAAGTAAGGCAGCAGTGCGGATTTCCAGGAGTTGGGCAGCACGATGGTCTGGTCATAGCCGCCGGCACGCAACTGCGCCCCCAGTTTTCGCCGCGCCCCCAACGCCAATGAACCGTGGGCAAACGGGTTGGGAATGATCGTGTGCACCTGCGGCATCAGGCGCAGGAGTTTTTCCGTCCAGGGCGGCGCGAACACGTCGATTTGCGCCCCGGGATGGCGCTGATGCAACCGCTCCAGCATCGGTTGCATCAGCACGCAATCACCCACCCAACTGGGGGTGACGACGAGAATTTTTTTCATTGGATGTGAAACGAATAGATTGGAGTAATCCCGGCCGTTGTTGGATTTAATGATGGCCTTTTGGTAACTCGCCTTTGAACTTGTACACCGTACCGCAATACGGGCAGGTCGCCTCGCCCAGTTTTTCCACCGGGATGGCAACGCGCGGGTGGGCGCTCCACAAACTGACTGCCGGGGTCGGGCAAAACAAAGGCAGAGCCGATGCGGTCACTTCGACGTAACGCTGCTTGAGCGGGGTATCTGACATGATTTCTCCTGAACGTGGATTTAAACGTGCGCCAGCCAGTCGGCGTACTTCGGGTTCTTGCCGCTGACGATGTCAAAGAATGCCTGTTGCAAGCGGGTGGTGACAGGGCCGCGGCTGCCGCTGCCGATAACCCGGGTGTCCAGTTCACGGATCGGCGTCACTTCCGCCGCGGTGCCGGTGAAGAAGGCCTCCTCGGCACAATACACTTCGTCGCGGGTGATGCGCTTCTCGATCAAATCGATTCCCATGTCACTGGCCAGCGTCAGAATCGAGTCACGCGTGATGCCTTCCAGGCAGGAGGTCAGATCGGGCGTATAAAGCTTGCCTTTCTTGACGATGAAAATGTTCTCACCCGCTCCTTCCGCGACATAGCCGTCCACATCCAGTAGCATCGCCTCGTCATAGCCGTCCTGCGCCACTTCCTGGTGGGCAAGGATGGAATTGGTGTAAGTGCCGACCGATTTGGAGCGGCACATATTGATGTTGACGTGGTGGCGGGTGAAGCTGGACGTCTTGACGCGGATTCCATTGGCCATCCCTTCCTCGCCCAGATAGGCGCCCCACGACCAGGCGGCGATGGCGACATGCACGCTGATGTTGGTGGCGGCGATACCCATCCCCTCGGAGCCGAAGAACACGATGGGGCGGATGTAGCAGGATTCCAGCTTGTTGGCGCGCACCACTTCCTTTTGCGCCTCGATCAGCGTCTGTTTATCGAACGGCATCTTCATCTTGAAAATATAGGCCGAATTGAACAGGCGGTCGGTATGCTCCTGCAGGCGGAAAATCGCGGTACCCTGCGTTGTCTTGTATGCCCGCACCCCTTCGAATACCCCCATGCCGTAGTGCAGGGTATGGGTCAGCACGTGGGTGGTGGCATCGCGCCAGGGGACGAGTTTGCCGTCGTGCCAGATGAAGCCGTCGCGGTCGGACATGGACATGGTGTGGTTCCTTGGGGTTGAATCATCAATTTGAAGGGCGCAATTCTAGCCTTTTCCATGCCGATATTGAAGCGCGCCGGGAATTGTTATGCATGCCTCTATCTCTTTCGGCATATTCCCTTTATCACGGCTTCGTGCAATCATCCCGCACGTGAACAAGGGAGGCCGTGTGGCGCAACATATCAGCTCGCAGGAAATCAAGCCGGGTGTACTGGATTCGCAGGAAGACAAGCTGCGCAAGAGCCTGCTCATCTTCACTGCCGCCTTTATGACCTTTGCCGTCATGCTGTGGCTGGCGATCTACTGGGCGATGGGGGTGCAATTCTCCAGCAATGTGCCGCTCGGCTATCAATTAATTTCGGTCGGTTCGCTGCTGTATTACATGAGGACCCGCAATTTTGTGGTTTTCCGTTTTATCCAGCTTTCTCTGTTCCTGTTCGCCCCCTTCATCATGCAGTGGAGCATGGGGAGTTCAGTGACCTCGAGCGGGGTGACGCTGTGGGCCTTGTTGGCGCCGATCGGCGCGTTGGTGGCGGCGAACTGGCGCGAATCGATTCCTTGGTTCTTTGCATACATCGTGCTGACCGCGGTGTCTGGTTTTTTTGACTACATGCTGGGAAACGGCGGCAGCGGTGGTATTCCGATGAACACCATCGGCCTGTTTTTCGCCCTTAATTTTGCCGCGATGTCCTCCATCCTGTATTTCCTGGTGCGGCATTTCGTCATCGAGACGGAAAAAATCAAGGAACAACTCGATCGGCAACATGCCTTGCTGGCGGAAGAGCAGAAGAAATCGGAGCGTGTGCTGTTCAATGTGTTGCCGTCGAATATCGCCGAGCGCCTGAAGAGCAAAGAGGGGCTGATCGCCGACGGTTATGCGGATGTGACGGTGATGTTCGCTGATCTGGTCAACTTCACCCAACTGACCGAGCAGATGTCGCCGGAGCAGATGGTGGGCCTGCTGAATGAACTGTTCTCCGAATTTGACGAACTGAGCGAGAAGTTTGGTCTGGAAAAGATCAAGACCATCGGTGATGCCTACATGGTGGTGGGCGGGTTGACGCGCGATCGACAGGACTACGCGCACGATATCGTGAACATGGCGCTGGCAATCATCGAGTGCGTGGCCAGGCACCCGCTTGCCGCCAAGCTTGATCTGGGGGTGCATGTCGGGATCGCTACCGGGCCGGTGGTGGCCGGCGTGATTGGCACCAAACGCTTCATCTATGACTTGTGGGGCGACACGGTGAACATCGCCAGCCGACTGACGGACGATGCCAAAGCCGGCCACATTCTCACCGACAAACTGACCTATAACCGCCTGCGCCATGATTTTTTGTTTGAGCCGCCCTGTGTGATGAACATCAAGGGCAAGGGCGAGATGGTGTCCTACCGGCTGGTCACCCGCGCGGATATGCAGGATATTTCCGGCAAAACCAATATCTATCAGTTGCCGCCCAAAGACAGCGCGCCTGCAACAGCCTGATTTCTCCAAAAAAGTAGTGGCCCGCGAAAAACACGAAAATCCCTCAAGCGTTCATTTGGCCATAACGGTTGGCGAGTTCACCCCCGAGGTGAGTTATGAAAAACCGCATAAGCAGTTGGTTTATTACCTGCTCCCCGTGGTTTTCGTGGACCAAAAGAGGTTTTTGGGTTCATTCGCCCAGCAGTTCCTGCCATAGTCTGGTGACCGCCACAGTATCGACTTGCCCCGGGTCAATCCGGCACGGAGTTTGATTGTTAAGCCGCAGCTGATGCTGCAAGCGGCGCAGCTCGCGATAGATTGCGTGCACCGATTTGCTGCTTTGCGCATCAATCAATCCCAGCTCGCTTGCCGTCTGCAACAACCACAGATTTCCGTAGTTGTTGGTCAGTTGCGGATATTCTGGGGCGTGGGCCAGCACCAAAAACTGCACCATGAACTCGATATCGACCATGCCGCCGCGGTCGTGCTTGATGTCGAACAACGCGCTGTGGTTGGGATGGCCGTCGTGCATCTTGCGCCGCATCTCGATCACTTCGCGTCTCAGTCGTTGCATATCCCGCGGCAGACAGAGGATTGCCGTGCGAATCTGCTCGAAACGCGCGCCGACCACCGCATCCCCGGCGCAGAAACGCGCGCGCGTCAGTGCCTGATGTTCCCATACCCAGGCATTTTCACGCTGGTAGGCCGCGAAGGCTTCGAGCGAGCTGACCAGCAATCCGCTGTCGCCGTTCGGGCGCAGGCGCAGGTCGGTTTCATACAGGCGTCCAGCCACGGTATGGCTGGATAAAATCGTATTGATACGCTGCGCCAGCCGCGCGTAGATTTGCCCGGCATCGGTCTGCTCGTCGTCGTACAGGAAAACCAGGTCGAGATCGGAGGCGTAGCCCAGTTCCCGCCCGCCCAGTTTGCCGTAGGCGATGATCGCGAAGCGCGGCTGCTCGCGGTGTTTCTGGCGCAGCTTATCCCAGCACAGGCGCAACACGTGGCGCAGAACCAGGTCGGCCAGATCGCTTAAATGGTCGCTCAATTTTTCCAGCGGCAGCACGCCCTGCAGATCCATCGCCAGCAGGTGGAAAGTCTGCGCTTGCTGGAACTGGCGCAGCACGTCCATCTCGCGTTCGGTATCGCCGCGAAGGGACTCCAGTTGCGCGGCCAACTGCGCGTCGAGTGCCGGCCAATCCGGCGCAACATACAGTTCGCGCGTGTCGAGCACCTCGTCCAGCAGCATCGGATGCTGCGCCAGGTAGTCGCCCGCCCAGGCGCTCGCCGCGAGGATGCGGATCAGGCGCGGCAAGGCTTGCGGATATTCGGCCAGAAAAGCCAGATACGAGGCGCGGCGCGCGATGGCGTCGAGCAGCATCAGCGCGCGGCGCAGGGCATCGTCGCGGTTGGCTTCGGTCGCGCACAGGCGGATGAAGGCGGGCAGCAGGCTGTCCATGCGCAGGCGGCTGCTTTCCGGGAGTTGGCGGTAGCGGTTGCTGGCGCGCAATTGCAGTAAGGTATCAGCCTGCGCGCGGGCATCCGTGTAACCCAGTGCGGCCAAGGCTGTCGCCAGGGTCTCGCCGGTCATCCCTTCCCGCCATAAATCGTCATCTGCCTGCTCCTGTTTGTTGCCAAACACCGCTTCAAACCGCGAGTTGACGAAGGCGCGCAAAGGGGAGAGCACGTCAAGCAATCCGGCATAGTCGGCATAGCCCATGGCCCGCGCGATGATCGCGCGCCGCTCATCGTCTTCCGGCAACATCTGGGTTTGCTGGTCGTCGAGGTATTGCAAACGGTGTTCCAGCCTGCGCAGAAATCCATAGCTTTGTTCCAGCCGCTGCACAATGTCTGTTTGCAACTCGCCTTTCTCACCCAGCAACTGCAGCACCCGGCACGTCGGCCGCTCGCGCAATTGCGCGTCGCGACCGCCGCGAATCAACTGAAACACTTGGGCGATGAATTCGATCTCGCGGATGCCGCCCGGCCCCAGCTTGATATTGTCCTGCCTTTCGCGCCGCACCACTTCCGCCCGGATTTGCGCATGCAGTTTGCGCATCGAATCAACCGCGCCAAAATCCAGGTACTTGCGAAACACAAAAGGTTGCACCAGTTGTTCCAGTTCGGCGCTGTGCCGGTCCTGCGGCGGCGAAATCACGCGCGCCTTAATCCAGGCATAGCGTTCCCATTCTCGCCCCTGTGCGACCAGATATTCTTCCAGTGCGGCAAAGCTCATCACCAGCGGCCCGCTGTCGCCGTAGGGGCGCAGGCGCATATCGACGCGGAACACATAGCCGTCCGCGGTCAGGTCGTTGATGAGGGCGATGATGCGGCGGCCGAGACGGCTGAAGAATTCGTGATTGGACAGGCTGCGCGCGCCGTCCGTCTCCCCCTCTTCGGGATAGACGAAAATCAGGTCAATGTCGGAGGATACGTTCAATTCGCCGCCGCCAAGTTTTCCCATGCCGATTACCAGCATCTGCTGCGGCGTTTTGCTGTCGGCGCCGAGCGGCTGGCCGAATTGTGCGGTCAGGCTATCCATGCAGCACTGCTGTGCGCGCTGGGCGCTGATCTCTGCCAGCGCGGTCATCGCCTGCATCACTTCGTTCAGATCGCACAACCCGCCCAGATCGCGCAGGATCAAGTGCAGCATCACGCGCTTGCGCAGGAGGCGCAATGCGCGAGCGAGCCCGGCTTCGTCGCTTGCGGGCAATTCTTTCAGCCAGCGCGCGATCAGCAGCGCATCGGCAGGAAGCCGGTGTTGCGCGCGCAACACACCAAGCCAGTCCGGCTCGGCATCCAGCAGGCGGGAGAGATAATGGCTGCAATGCCGCGCATGCGAGATCAGCGCGTCAAAATCGTCAATTTGCGGGAGGGGACTCATGCCGGTTCGGTTAAAATGGGCCGGGCTTCATTATAGTCTTCCCTGTTTTTACTTTTTCTTTTCTGTCCGATTTTGCCGCGAGGTAAGCGATGCTGAAAACACTCCTGCGCCACACCGCACTCGGCACCTGGTATGCCGCGCGCATCGCGGTGCTGTTTGTGATCGTCTCGATGGCGGCGGGAGTGGCTTTTTTGCAATTCTCGATATTTCCCGGCATCGAGCGATTTCACGGCGATATCGAGCTGGCGGCCAGCACCGCGATCGGCCGCCCGCTGAAGATCGAGCGGATCGAGGCGGACTGGGACGGCTGGCGCCCCAGCCTGTTGTTGACGGGGGTCAGCATCCGCGACGATCAGCGGCGGGTGGCGCTGGAACTGCCGTCAATGCGCAATACGGTGGCATGGAGCAGTTTGCTGCTTGCCGAATTGCGTTTCCACAGCCTGCAACTGGACAATCCGCAACTGCTGATCCGGCGCGATGTGTCCGGGCGTTTGTATGTGGGCGGTATCGAGTCCGATCCGCAGTCGTCGCTGGCGTCGGATGCGGCGACGGCGGATTGGCTGCTGCACCAGACGCTGATTGTGGTGAAGGCGGGACAGATCGTTTGGCGCGATGATCTGCGCGGCGCCCCCCCGGTTGCGCTCAAACAGATCGGGCTGAAGGTTGAGAATCGTTTTGATCGCCACCGGTTCACCTTGCACGCCACGCCGCCTCCCCGCCTGGCCGCGCCGCTTGAGTTGAGCGGCGATTTGGTTGGAGATACTTTTTCCGGCGCTGATAATTGGCACGGCAAGTTGTCTGCCCGTATTCGTCGGGCCGATATCGCGGCGGCGCGCGTCTGGCTCGAATTGCCCCTGCACCTGCAACAGGGACGCGGCGATTTGGAGGTGTCGTTGAATCTGGCTCGCGGCAGCGTTGTCCGGATAGACAGCTCGGTTGATTTGCGCGATGTGAGGGCACAGTTGAGGCCGGAGTTGCCCGTGCTGGCATTGCGCAATATCAAGGGGCAGCTGGGCTGGGAGCAATTGCGCAACGGTTTCGAATTTGCGGCCAATGATTTTTCCCTGCGCATGAACGACGGTTTTGTTTTGCCGCGCACCGATTTTTTGCTCAACTGGAATGCCCGTGACGGCTATCGTTCCGCCTCGGGCGAGGTCCGGGCGAACACCCTTAACCTGCCCGATGTGCAGCATTTGCTTGACTATTTTCCGCTGCAGACGGAAGTGAAACAGCAGGTTGCCGAGTTGGGTCTGCAGGGTCGAGTGGCCGGTCTGCGGGCAAGTTGGCAGGGTGATTACGAAAAACTGCTGCGTTACCGGATACGCGCCCAGTTTGAAAATATCGGCATGCGTCAGAACGGCAAGCTGCCGGGCTTTTCCGGCTTGAGCGGCAGTGTTGACGGCAACGACAACGACGGTGTGCTGTCGCTGGACAGTCGCCGGTTCGGTTTGCAGGCCCCGGATTTTCTGGCCGAGCCGTTGCAGTTTGATCGCCTGTCGGGTCGGTTGGACTGGCAGCACAGCACGCGCCGGGGATGGGATCTCAAGCTCAACGACATCAGGGTGGACAATGCCGATCTGGCAGGCGTGATCTTTGGCGCGTATCAATTTTCCGACGGCCCGGGTATCGCCGATCTGACCGCCAGTTTCAATCGGGTGTCGGTGCCGCATGCCGCGCGCTACTTCCCCCTGCATGCTTTTGGCGAGGCGACCTATCACTGGTTGCATACCGGTTTGCAGGCAGGAGTGGCCGACAAGCTCCAGGTGCGGGTGCGCGGCGACCTGCGCGATTTCCCTTTTGCGGATGACAAGAACGGGCTGTTCAAACTCACCGCCAAAGCCTCCGATCTGGCAATCCAGTTCGACCCGGACTGGCCCCGTATCGAACAGGCACAGGCGGATTTTTTGATTCATGGCAGCTTGCTGGAAGTGAAAGCCGGACGTGCCGTGACTGCCGGAGCGGCGCTGCAAAATGTGCGGGTGGCTTTGCCCGACACGCTGGCGGGGAAGGAGCTGATGATGGTGGTGGATGGCGAGGCGGCGGATGAAACCCGGCGCACCATTGATTACGTCCGCCATAGTCCGCTCAACGCCTATCTCGGCGGTCACGCCGACGAGTTCAAGGCGCGAGGCACGGGACTTCTTAAATTACATCTGGAGATTCCGCTCGGCCACAGCGCGCCGAGCAGGGTGAACGGCAGTTACCGCATCGATGACAACGTGCTCGACCTGGGGCCATCTGTTCCCGAATTGCAGCAGGTGAGAGGGACGATCTCGTTCAGCGATGAAACCATCCGAAGCGGCAATCTGACGGCGCAGATACTCGGCGGTCCGGCCCGTGTTGATGTACGCGGCGGCGACGGGGTTTTGAAGGTCCGCGCCGACGGCAGGCTGGATGCGGATGTTTTGCAGAAAGACTATGCCTACTCTTTGCTGCAGCGCTTGCACGGTCAAACCGACTGGCAGGCGGAAATCGACGTGCGCGGCAAAGTGGCCGAAGTGCGGGTCAGTTCCGACTTGCTCGGCTTGGCTGCCGATTTACCCCGGCCATTCAATAAAGCGCCGGATGAGCGGATTAAGCTGCGCTTCGAGCAGAAAGCTGCGGCGGAGGGAAAGACCAATCTGACCTTGCGTTACGGCGAAATTTTCGCGGCTAATCTGTTGCGCAGTGCAAGCGCGGATGGCGCAAGCGAAATCCGGCGCGGCACGATCGTGTTGGGCCGTGCGGAGAATGTGCCGAAGCGGGATGGCATCTGGATTCTGGGCCGGCTTGCGCACCTCGATCTGCAAGGCTGGAGCGGCTGGTCTGAGTTGCCCCGGCGCGAAGGGATGTTGCCGAATATTGCCGGTATCGACGTGACCTTCGAGCAGATCGCCGGATTTGGCAACCGCGTGCGTGACCTCAATATTCGCGGCAGCGGACGCAACGGCCTGATCAGCACGCGTCTCACTTCACCCCAGATCAACGGCGATCTGATCTGGCAGCCGCAGGATCAGGGAAAGCTGCTGGTGCGGCTGAAACAGTTGAAATTGGGCGAGAGCGGGGGCGACCCGGGCGTGACTGTCGTTGAGGCGCCCGAATCCGCGCCGTCGGCGGGTGCGGTTTCGATGCCGGTGATTGATATGGCGGTGGAAAATTTAAGCTGGAAAGGGAGAAGCCTGGGCAAACTTGAGTTATTGCTGGAAGCGGAAGCGGCGGATGTGGTGCTGAAATCCCTGCGTTTAACTAACCAGGATGGGCTGGCGGAAGCCAGCGGGCGCTGGCGCACCGCGGAAAACAAAACGCAAATCGATGTCAGGATTGAGATTTCGGATTCCGGCAAGCTGTTGGGGCGCTCCGGATATCCGGGCAGTGTGGCGGGCGCCAAAGGCGTGTTTGAGAGCGCGCTGACCTGGCCGGGCGCGCCGTATGAATTCAATTATCCCGGTCTGTTCGGTTCGGTTCGGGTCAAGGTGGGGAAAGGACGTTTCCTGCAAGTCGATCCGGGAGCGGGCAAGCTGCTTGGCGTGTTGAGTCTGCAGGCAATCCCCAAACGCATCTCGCTCGATTTCACCGACATATTCAGCCCCGGCTTCCAGTTCGACAGTATTGCCGGATTGGCACTGATCGAAAACGGCATGCTCAAGACCGAAGATTTTACGATGCAGGGCACGGCAGCCAAAGTCACCCTGAAGGGGGAGGTGGATCTGCAGCGCGAGACACAGCAACTGCAAGTACGGGTGTATCCCGCGCTGGGTGACAGTGTTTCGCTGCTGTCCTTTGCCGCCGGGCCGGTGGTGGGGGTGGGCGTGCTGCTGGCCAGCAAACTATTGCGCAACCCGCTCGATAAGCTGGTCGCGTTTGACTACAATGTGAGCGGAAGTTGGGCGGATCCCGTGGTCGAACACGTCGCGCCAAATCCGCCGCCCGCAGCGGAATAATCCTCAATCCACTTAATCACGAAAGAAACAGCCGCCATGACTCCCTTGTCCATCGACTCCACCCAGTCACGCATCGCCGCGCAGCAAAGCGCGTTTAAGGTTGCCGCCGTCCAGATGGCCTCGGGCCCCAGGGTGGAAGGCAATCTCAATGAAGCGCGGCGTCTGATCGCCGATGCCGCCGCCAAAGGGGCGAAGCTGGTGGTTCTGCCGGAGTTTTTTGCCATCATGGGCATGGATGAAACGGACAAGGTGAAGGTGTGCGAAACGCCGGGAGAAGGCGTGATCCAGCAGTTCATGCGCGAACAGGCGCGCCGGCACAAGATATGGTTAATAGGTTCGCTGCCGCTGCAGGCGACAGCGCCGGACAAAGTGCGCAACAGCCTGCTGGTGTTCGACGAAAGCGGCACCCAGGTGGCGCGCTACGACAAGATTCACCTGTTCAACCTGACCCTGGGCAACGAAAGCTATAACGAGGCGCAGACCATCGAGGCGGGCGACAAGGTGGTGGTGGTGGACAGCCCGTTCGGGCGCATCGGCCTCGCCATCTGCTACGACCTGCGTTTCCCGGAACTGTTTCGCACCATGCCGGATGTGGACCTCATCGTGCTGCCGGCGGCATTTACCGCGACCACCGGCAAGGTGCACTGGGAGCCGCTGGTGCGCGCCCGCGCCATCGAGAATCTGTCATACGTCATCGCCGCCGCGCAGGGCGGCTATCACGTGAACGGGCGCGAGACGCACGGCCACAGCATGATCGTCGATCCGTGGGGACGCATCCTCGACGAGTTACCGCGCGGCTCCGGCGTGGTAATGGCCGAAATCAACGCGTCCTATCAGAAGAGCCTGCGCGCCAGCCTGCCCGCGCTGTCGCACCGCAACATCACCTGCAACTGCTGCGACCAGGCATGAGCGGCCACAGCGCACTGCAACTCGCGCAACGCACCCTGCTCGACGCGCATGGACTGGGCGAGCGAGATTTACAACAGGTGTTTGGCACCCTGCTGGCGCACCGTGTCGATTACGCCGACCTGTATTTCCAGTACAGCCGTGCCGAGAGCTGGTCGCTGGAGGAAGGCATCGTCAAATCCGGCAGTTTCCATATCGACCAGGGCGTCGGTGTGCGTGCGGTCAGCGGCGACAAAACCGCGTTTGCCTATTCCGACGATATAACTTTGAGCGCGCTACAGGAAGCGGCGCTGGCGACGCGTGCCATCGCGCGCCAGGGCGGCAGGCAGAAAGCTGCCCATTTGCATACGGCCCGCGCGCGCCGCTTGTATCTGCCGCAGGATCCGATTGCCACCTTGAACGCCGATGAAAAGGTGGCCCTGCTGGAGAAACTGGAGCGCATGGCGCGCGCGCTTGATCCTCGCGTGACCCAGGTGATGGCCAATCTGTCCGGCGAATACGAGGAAGTGCTGGTAGCGCGCGGCGACGGTTTGCTGACTGCCGATATCCGTCCGCTGGTGCGCCTGTCGCTGCAAGTCATTGTCGAAAGCGAAGGACGGCGCGAACAGGGTTCGGCCGGCGGCGGCGGACGTTTCGATTACCGCTATTTCAGCGACGAAGTGTTGCAGCGCTACGCGCAGGAAGCGGTGCACCAGGCCACTGTCGCGCTGGTGGCGCGTCCGGCACCGGCGGGTAACATGACCGTGGTGCTCGGTTCCGGCTGGCCCGGCATCCTGTTGCACGAGGCGGTCGGGCACGGACTCGAAGGCGACTTCAACCGCAAGGGCAGCTCGGCCTTTTCCGGCCGCGTCGGCCAGCGCGTGGCGGCGAAGGGTGTCACCGTGGTGGATGACGGCACCATTTGCGACCGGCGCGGCTCGCTCAACATGGACGACGAGGGCAACCCGACCCAGCGCACTGTGCTGATCGAGGACGGCATCCTGCGCGGTTACCTGCAGGACAGCCTGAACGCGCGCCTGATGAAGGTCCCGCTAACCGGCAACGCGCGGCGCGAATCGTTCGCCCACCTGCCGATTCCGCGCATGACCAACACCATGATGCTGGCCGGCGACAAGACGCCGGAAGAAATCATCGCATCAGTCAAACATGGCCTGTATGCCGCCAACTTCGGTGGCGGCCAGGTTGATATCACCAGCGGCAAATTCGTGTTCTCCACCACCGAGGCGTACATGATCGAGGACGGTAAGATCACCTATCCGGTCAAGGGCGCGACCCTGATCGGCAGCGGACCGGAAGCGCTGACGCGCGTCAGCATGATAGGCAACGACATGGCGCTTGATCCCGGCGTGGGTACTTGCGGCAAGGAAGGGCAGAGCGTGCCGGTCGGCGTGGGCCAGCCGACGCTGCGCATCGACGGACTGACCGTGGGCGGCACCTCCTGATTCGGATGACGAGGGGAATATGACGACATATGCTTTGCTGGCAATCGGTTTTGGCGCCGCTCTGGGTGCCTGGCTGCGCTGGGGCTTGGGCTTGTGGCTCAATCCCGCATTGTCTGAATTGCCGCTCGGCACACTGGCCGCCAATCTCGTCGGCGGCTACCTCATCGGCGTCGCCATCGCGTTTTTTATGCAACATCCCGGTATCGCGACCGAGTGGCGGCTGTTCATCATCACCGGATTTCTCGGCGGTCTGACCACCTTTTCCACGTTTTCCGCCGAAACCGTGACGCTGTTGCTGCGCGGGCAATACGCATGGGGCAGCGCCATCATCGTGACCCATCTCGGCGGTTCCCTGCTGATGACGGTGCTGGGGATACAGACGTTCAAATGGCTACAGGCGGGAGGCTAAAATGCAAAGCATCTATCTCAAATTCTACCTGAGCGAGAAGCATCATCATCGCGGCAAGCTGCTGTCTGAATGGTTGCTTGAGCAAGGCCGGGCGCAGGGCGTGCCCGGCGGCTCGGTGTTTCGGGCGATTGCCGGTTTCGGCCGGCACGGCCATCTGCATGAAGAAACCTTTTTCGAGCTGGGTGGAGAGTTGCCGATGCAGGTGGAATTCGTGCTGACGGCAGACGCGGCGGAACATCTCCTCAAGACACTGCGCGAGGAGAAACTGCAACTTCCATTTGTGCGCTATGCGGTGGAAAGCGGGCTGACCTGAACGGT
Organism: Gallionellaceae bacterium CG11_big_fil_rev_8_21_14_0_20_60_62; assembly: GCA_002787455.1. GTDB lineage: Bacteria > Pseudomonadota > Gammaproteobacteria > Burkholderiales > Gallionellaceae > Sideroxyarcus. The sequence continues at coordinate 46,633 of PCWU01000051.1, forward strand.
CAGCCCGCTTGGCAGGCAGGGTTTCCCCGGGGGGTGCAAAAAATCTGCGGGCCAACCCGGCGCGTCGGGCTAAAGCCCGACGTGCTTACTTGCCGGACAGCAGCAATTTGATCTGTGCTTCGGCTGCGACCCAGTAATCCATGGAGCTGCCCTTGAAACTGTTTTTTTCGGCCAGAAAGTAAGCCGCTTCCTGCACCATGCAGTAACGCTGTTCGGCACTGGGGGCGGCGGCTTTCTTGCTTGCGCTTTGGGCGCGTGGCGCGGCGGCCTTTGTCACTGCGGGGCTGGCTTTGGTTGCCGCAGCTTTGGGCGTTGCAGCTTTTGCTGTTGCGGCCTTGGCAGTGGTTTTTGCGGGTGCCGTTTTGGCGGCGGTTTTGGCCGCGGATGCGGTGCTCTTGACGGTGCCCGTCTTGCTGGTGCTGGTTGCTTTTTTGGTGGTTGCCATGTTGATCCCCTGATTAAAAAATTTGCCGATGCGCGGAGTCGCCGTGTGGCTGACCCCGTTCGAGGCGCGGGATTATACAGCGATTTATCTTAACGCCTTGTTATATCTACGTTACAGTGTAAGGACGCCGCCCGGACATGAGGTGGATTGTTCGACGCGGGTGATGGTCGGCAACAGATTGAGGCCGCTGTTTGCCTTCAGTTCGGTGGCGCGTTCGCGCATCTCTTCCACTTCTATCTCAACCGTATCGCCTGCCGTGGCAAAGGCGATCACATTGCCGCTGTCGCATGAGGGAAACATCAGTGCGCGGCCGTCGAAGGCGGTTTCGATGTGGGCGAAGCCGCCCTTTACGCCGCGACTCAGGCCGAGCAGGTTGACCGCGAGGATGCCCTGTTCCGTCAGGCGGGCGCGGCAGGACTGGTAGAACGGCAGGGTGTTCAGCTCGCCCGGACGCGCGCGTTCGTCGAAGCCGTCGACCAGGATCAGATCGAATTTCTTGTCCGTGCCGAGCATGTATTGCGCGCCGTCGCCCAGCACCAGATGGATGCGCTTGTCGTCTTCCGGCAGCTTGAAATACTGCTTCGCCGCCGCCACCACGCGCGGTTCGATCTCGACGATGGTCAGCTGTGCCAGCGGCAGATTGCGGTAAATGAACTTGGTCAGCGATGCCGCGCCCAAACCGATCAGCAGTACCTTGCGCGGAAAGCGCCGCTCGTCGCGCATCAGCAGCGGCGCCATCATCTCTTTGGTGTAGTCCAGTTCCAGGTTCCACGGCCGCGCGATGCGCATCGCGCCCTGGATCCAGCGCGAGCCGAAATGCAGATAGCGGACGCCCGCTTCCTCGCTGATGTCGATGGGGAAACTCATTGCGGCGCGATCTGGTTCAGCAGCCACCGCGCCCACTCGGTCACTTCGGTTGCGCTCATGCCCAGCGTGGCTTGCTGCTGCGCCAATGCATCACCCGCCGCGCCGTGCAGATGCACCGCGAGCAACAGCGCCTTGTCGGGCGCGATGTCTTGTGCGATGAAGGCGGCAATCATTCCCGCCAGCACGTCGCCCATGCCGGGCGCGCTCATCCCGGGATTGCCGGTGGCGTTGCGGTACAGTCTGCCGTCGCGCGTGGCGATCAGGCTGTTCGCACCTTTCAGCACCACGCTGCCGCCAAGTTTCCGTGCCAGACTCAAGGCGGAGCGGGCGCGATCTTGTTGGATGTCTTCCGTGTTGCAACCGAGCAGGCGCGCCGCTTCGCCGGGATGAGGGGTGAAGACGGCAGGCGCTTTGCGCGTGTGCAGCAGGGTGCGCAGGTCGGGTCGCAGGGCAATCTGATTCAGCGCGTCGGCATCCAGCACGGACGGCAGGTCGAGCACCAGCGCGTCGTGCAGCAGCTTTTGTGCGGCCAGACTTTGCCCCAGACCGCAGCCTATCAGCAGCACAGGAGGATTGATATTGCCTTTCTCGTTCACTCCCTCGCCCGCTTGCGTGAGAGGGTTGGGGTGGGGGAATGATTTCAGCGCATCACCCGCGCCTTGCACCATCAGCTCCGGCACATTCACATCAACCGCCGGCGCGTTATCCGCCAGCAGACCGACATGCACACAGCCGGCGCCCATCTTCAGCGCCGCCCGCCCGGCAAGCAAAGCCGCGCCGACCATGCCTGCAGCACCGCCGATGACCGTGACCGCCCCGAACAGGCCTTTATGGCTGTCTTTGGGGCGGGTTTTGAGAAAGGCGGCGACTTGTTTCCGGCTGATCGCGGCGGGACGTTTGTTGTGCATGGTGTATTCCTCAATTTTCGCGTGGCGGCTGCATTATAATCGCAGCCCGTTCTCATTCAGCCCAAAGTGATCGCGCCATGTTCCTCACCTCGATTGGCAAATCCGCGCTTTCCGCCTTCCGTCTCGACAAGCTGCGCGCCGCGCTGGACGCCGCCCGTTGCGGGGTAACTGTCGCAGAGACGCGCCATATTTATTTCATCGAACTCTCCGCCGAACTTTCCGCCAACGAGGCGGCTTTGCTGCATCGTCTGCTGAATCTGAATAGCGGCGCAGGCGAGCCGAAGAACGCGGGGCAGGCGCAGCGCCTGCTGGTCATTCCGCGCCTCGGCACGATTTCGCCGTGGTCATCCAAGGCTACCGACATCGCCAGGCATTGCGCGCTGCCGCAGGCGACGCGCATCGAGCGTGGCGTGATGTACTACCTCGGGGCCAGGAGCGGCAAGGCGCTGAGCGCCGCCGAACAGCAGGCCGTGCTGCCGCTGCTGCACGACCGCATGACCGAATCCGCGCTCACCGACATCGCCGGCATCGAAGCCAAACTGTTCAGCCACGGCACGCCGCAACCCTTGTCCTCGGTGGACATCCTCACGGCCGGCCGCGCCGCGCTGGAAACCGCCAACCGTGAACTCGGTCTGGCGCTGTCCGCCGACGAGATCGACTATCTGGTGGAGAACTTCACCCGGCTGCAACGCAATCCCACCGACGTCGAACTGATGATGTTCGCGCAGGCCAACTCCGAGCACTGCCGCCACAAGATATTCAACGCCGACTGGATCATTGACGACGAGCAGCAGGCCATCTCGCTGTTCGGCATGATCCGTAACACACACAAGCTGCATCCGCAAGGCACGGTGATCGCCTATTCCGACAACTGTTCCGTGATCGAGGGGGCAGAGGTCGAGCGCTTCTATCCGCGCGCCGACGGCGGCTATGCCTACAGCCGCGAATTCACGCACACCCTGATGAAGGTGGAGACGCACAACCACCCGACCGCCATCGCGCCGTTCGCCGGCGCAGCTACCGGCTCCGGCGGCGAGATTCGCGACGAGGGCGCCACCGGCACCGGCTCCAAACCGAAAGCGGGGCTGGCCGGTTTCTCCGTATCCAACCTGCACATCCCAGGTTTCGGGCAGCCGTGGGAAGCCGGTCCGGTCGGCAAGCCGGGCCGCATCGTTTCCGCTTTGCAGATCATGATTGACGGCCCGCTTGGCAGCGCCGCCTTCAACAACGAATTCGGCCGTCCCAATCTGGCCGGCTATTTCCGCACTTTCGAAGAGACCGTCAACGGCGAAGTGCGCGGCTATCACAAGCCCATCATGCTGGCCGGCGGTGTCGGCAACATTGCGGCAAATCACACACACAAGCACGAGCTGCCGGAAGGCGCCTTGCTGATCCAGCTCGGCGGCCCCGGCATGCTTATCGGTCTGGGCGGCGGCGCGGCATCCAGCATGGACACCGGCGCCAACGCCGAGAACCTGGACTTCGATTCCGTCCAGCGCGGCAACCCCGAGATGGAGCGGCGCGCGCAGGAAGTCATCGACCGCTGCTGGCAACTGGGCGAGAACAATCCCATCCTGTCCATTCATGACGTGGGCGCGGGCGGCATCTCCAACGCGCTGCCGGAGCTGGTGCACGGTGGCGGCAAGGGCGCGCGTTTCGAACTGCGCAGTGTGCCTTCCGAAGAGCGCGGCATGTCGCCGATGCAGATATGGAGCAACGAGGCGCAGGAGCGTTACGTGCTCGCCATCCCGGCGGAACGTCTGGATGAATTCAAAGCCATGTGCGAACGCGAGCGCTGCCCCTTCGCCGTGCTGGGTCGCGCCATCAGCGAAGACCGGCTCATCGTGCACGACACCGAATTCGACAACGATGCGGTCGATATGCCGCTGTCCGTTCTGCTCGGCAAGCCGCCCAAGATGACGCGCAAAGTGCGGCGCGAAAAAGTCGCGCTGCCGAAATTCGATACCGCCAACATCGTGCTGAAAGAAGCCGTTAAGCGCGTGCTGCGCTTGCCAAGCGTTGCGGACAAGACCTTCCTGATTGCTATCGGCGACCGCACCGTGGGCGGCTACACCGCACGCGACCAGATGGTCGGCCCGTGGCAGGTGCCGGTGGCCGATGTGGCCGTGACCACGATGGGTTATCACACCAACCTGGGCGAAGCCTTCGCCATCGGCGAACGCGCCCCCATCGCTGTCATCGACGGTCCTGCTTCCGGTCGCATGGCTATCGGCGAGGCGCTCACCAACATCGCCGCCGCGCGCATCGACCGGATCGGCGACATTAAACTCTCCGCCAACTGGATGGCCGCCGCCGGCCACCACGGCGAGGATGCCGCACTGTTTGACACCGTGAAAGCGGTGGGCATGGAGTTGTGTCCGCAGCTCGGCATCAGCATCCCGGTCGGCAAAGACTCCATGAGCATGAAAACGAGCTGGGTCGAAGACGCAGCGAGTTTCGGCGGAGACTCACCTGCAAAGCAGGTTAGTCATAGCCAAAACGCCCCGGAAAGAAAAGAAGTCACCGCACCACTGTCGCTCATCGTTTCCGCCTTCGCGCCCGTGCCGGACGCCCGCAAGACGCTCACCCCGCAACTCGCCGCCGAGACCGACACCGCCGTGTTGCTGTTCGACCTCGGCTGCGGCCGCAACCGCCTCGGCGGCTCCGCGCTGGCGCAGGTGTACAAGCAGGTGGGCGACGTTGCGCCGGACGTGGATGACGCCGCCAAACTAAAAGCCTTGTTCGACCTGATCCAGCGTTTCAACCGCGAGGGCAAGCTGCTGGCCTATCACGACCGTTCCGACGGCGGCCTATTCACCGCGCTGTGCGAGATGAGCTTTGCTTCGCACATCGGCCTCGACATCCGCCTGGACGAACTGAAGGGCGATGACCTCGCCGTGCTGTTCAACGAGGAACTCGGCGCGCTGGTGCAGGTGCGCCACGCCGATCTGGCCGAGATCTTCGTGCTGTGCGAAGAAGCGGGATTGAGCAACGTGCACGAGGTGGCGCGCCTGAACACCGGCGGCACGATCAACATCTCGCGCGGCAAAACGCAACTCTACAACGAGAACGCGATCACCCTGCGCCGCCTCTGGTCCGAGACCACTTACCAGATGCAAAAGCTGCGCGACAACCCGGTCTGCGCGCAACAGGAATACGACCGCATCCTCGACGCCAAGGACTCCGGCCTGCATGTGAAGCTGACTTACGACGTGAATGAGGACTTTTTTGTGGGTCGGGATTCACCCAAAGGGTGCGAGAACCCCTGCGGGGCATCCCGACAAGACGGCATCGGACTGAAGTCCGGCCTACACATTCAGCACTCGACATTCAGCACCGGTCTTGCCCGTCCAAAAATGGCCATCCTGCGCGAGCAGGGGGTGAACGGCCACGTCGAGATGGCCGCCGCCTTCGATCGCGCCGGCTTCGCCACAGTCGACGTGCATATGAGCGACATCATCAGCGGCCGCGCGACACTGCAAGACTTCAAGGGTTTCGTCGCCTGTGGCGGTTTCTCCTACGGCGATGTGCTGGGGGCGGGCGAGGGCTGGGCAAAATCCATCCTGTTCAATCCGCGCGCGCGCGACGAGTTCGAAGCCTTCTTTAAGCGCAGCGACACTTTCGCGCTCGGCGTGTGCAACGGCTGCCAGATGATGAGCAACCTGCACGAGATCATCCCCGGTGCCGATAACTGGGCGCACTTCAGCCGCAACCAGTCGGAGCAGTTCGAGGCGCGCTTTGTGATGGTGGAAGTGCAGCCATCGCCTTCCATCCTGTTCGACGGCATGGCCGGTAGCCGCATGCCCATCGTTGTCGCGCACGGCGAAGGCTATGCCGATTTCGGCAACACCCAGCGCCTGCATGCCGCACAGCCCGCGGTCACGCTGCGCTATATCGATCACTACGGCAAGCCGACCACCACCTACCCGCTCAACCCCAACGGCTCGCCGCAGGGCATCACCGGACTTACCACGCCGGATGGCCGCTTCAGCATCATGATGCCGCACCCGGAGCGCGTGTTCCGCGCCGTGCAGAACTCGTGGTATCCGAAAGAGTGGAACGAGAACGGCGCCTGGATGCGCATGTTTCTGAATGCGCGGAAGTGGGTGGGGTAAGGCTGCTGTTGCCCCCGATTGGCCGCGTCAGAAGTTGTAGATGCCAATGTAGTGCGTGGTTTCCTGCTGCTCATTTTTGATCGCGGTGATGGTCAACCAGAAGGGGTGGAGGATGCGGCCCTCCTTGGTTCTGATGCGAATCTCGCCGCTCCAGGTTCCCGCGGTCAGCAGGCGCTTCCACATTTCCTCATAAAATTTCCGGTCATGCATTCCGGATTTGAACATGCGCGGATTTTTTCCGACAATTTCTTCCAGACTGTATCCCAGTTTGGCCAGGAATTTTTTGTTGGCGCGGATGATATTGGCGCCGGCATCGGTGATCAGCGCGGGATCCTTGATTTCAAATGCGACCGCAGCGATGCGCAAATCGTCCTCGATCTGTTTGCGCTCGGCGATGTTCTGCACCAGAGGCCGAAAAATGAAGTAGTAAAAAATAGGAATCAGCAGCAGCGAGAGCACGGCGGCATCCAGCAGGGCGCTGATTGTTTTGTGCGTGGGCGGCAGCCATTGCATGATGTTCATCACAAAGGCTTCGATGAAGAAAACCGATCCGATCAGAATGACCAATAATCGTTTGACGGACTGGTATTTCCTTCCGGAACGCGGCGGTTTTAACGCGGGCAAGCGGTTGGGCATGCTCTTCTCCCCTCGGTTGCACAGACGGCCGGATCGAAAGAAATTTTCGTTTTCAGACTTTCTTGCGGCGCCGGACCGTGCCGTGAAAATTGTTGGTGTGAATCATACACTCCGCGGGCGTGGCTGCCATCCACCCGGGTTTGCCGTGGCGGATTAAAGGCGGCGGATTCAACTCTGAAGTGAAACTTTTAGGAAAAGGAAGGCATGATGAAAAAGGAATTTTGGCTGGAACGGTGGCAGCGGGCGGAAATTGGTTTTCATCAGGACGAGGTCAATCCACATCTGCCGCGCTATTGGCCGGAGCTGAAACAGCAGGGCTGCCTGGTATTTGTGCCGCTTTGCGGCAAGAGCCTGGATATGCTGTGGCTGCGCGATCAGGGGAATACGTTGCTGGGCGTGGAGTTGAGCGAAATCGCGGTGCGCGACTTCTTTCAGCAGCAGGGCAAGTCTCCGGCGCGTGAAGTTGCCGGCAAGTTCCATTGTTGCGAGGCGGATGGCATCCGTGTCCTGTGCGGAGACTTCTTTGATTTAAACAAAACGGAAGTGGCGCAGGTAAAGGCAGTGTATGACCGCGCATCACTGGTGGCCCTGCCGCCGGAAATGCGGCAGCGGTATGCGCGCCATCTGGCCGGGATTCTGTCGCCCGCGACGCAAATCCTGCTGGTGACTTTCGATTACCCGCAGGAGGAGATGGCGGGGCCGCCATTCGCGGTATCAGCAGACGAGGTGCGGGCGCTCTATGGCCGCTATGCGGAGATTCGCCTGCTGCAAAGGGAAGATGTGCTGGAACAAAATCCGCGTTTCGTGCAACGCGGCGTGACGCGGATGGAGGAAAGCATCTTCCTGCTCACCCTGCGCTAATCAATTCCCGGCGGACTTCTTTTCCGTGGCACATTCCGGACATTCTTCGCCCGGCTCGAACAGAATGCCATGTTTTGGACAGCGTTGCAGGATGACAGTCTTGCCGTCGTGTTCTCCGGCGGGAGTGTTGCTGTCGGGGGCGGTGTCGGAGGCAGTCATTTTATTCTCCTGTGCGTGCGTGTGCGCCATTGGACGGCACGGGATGTCTACGGCGCAACTTTAGACGCGCCCCGGGTTGCCTGTCAATGGCGCTAAAACGCTGGTGCGGCGCGGGTATAATCCCACCCTGTTTTATTTGTCCGGAGTTGTTGTGTTCAAACTGATCGGTGTCGTGGCGGGTTTTTATTTTCTCGGCGGGTGGGGGATTTTGCTCGGTTTATTCCTGGGGTCGATCATTGACCGGGTGCGCGCGCTGGGCGAGGGCGCACTGAACCCTTTGCAGAATGCGCTGCGGCAGACGGTGTTTCTGGAAACGGTATTTCTTGCGATGGGCAAGCTGGCGAAGGCGGACGGGCGGGTTTCGGAAGACGAGATCGCGCATGTCGAACAGTTCATGCAGAAACTCGGCATGACGCCGGCGCACCGCCAGCAGGCCATTGCCTGGTTCAAACAGGGCACGGCAGCGGAATTTGAGATCGAGCCGGCCTTCCGCAAGTTCATGGCGGTCTGTGGCCACACGCACAATCTCAAGGAGATGTTGCTGATCTATCTGATCGTGATGGCACTGGCGGACGGGGATTACCATGCGGAAGAAGAGAAATTACTGACTGCGATCGCCGGCTATCTCGGTTATGGCCCGGAGGCATTCAAGCGTTTGCTGGACATGGTGTTGAACCAGTCTCATTTCGCCGGCGGGCAAGTGAGCAGCGAAACGGCGCTGGACGATGCCTACAAGGCGCTGGGCGTGAGCCGCGACAGCACGGATGCGGAAGTCAAACGTGCCTGGCGCAAACTGATGAGCCAATATCATCCCGACAAATTGATGGGCCAGGGGCTGCCGGACGACATGATCAAGATGGCGACCGAGCAGGCAAAAGAAATTCAGCTTGCTTATGATCTGATCAAAAAGGAACGCAGTCTGTGACGCAAATTCTTCTTCAGCGCGGTTCGATCTGCCACAGATGCTGCGACACTGAAAACCAGGCGCCGAGCCAGCCGAGGTAGGCTGAAAAAACCAGCAAGGCAAGGCTGTCGGCAGGGGTCAATGATTGCAGGGCAAAATTGCTGGCATACAGCCGGGCCAGATCACCGAGCGAGGCGTTCAATACGAACAGGATGCCGGAAACCAGCAACCAGGCGGAGATGCCGCCGAGCAAGCCTTGCAGCATGCCGAAGTAGAGGAAGGGGCGGCGAATGAAGGTGTCGGTGGCGCCGATGAGTTTGGCCACCTCGATCTCCTGGCGTCGGGTCAGAATCTGCAGGCGGATGGTGTTGAACGTGATGGCGACCAGGGCAAAGCTCAGCATGGCAGCCAGCAGCGCAACCGCCAGCCGTCCAAAATCCAGCATCGCTTCCAGTTTGCGCAACCAGGCCGAATCGAGTTGGGCGTGCTCGACATTCGGGTAGCCTTGCAACGCGTCGCGCAGCGCTTCGAGTGCGGCCGGTTCTCGCGTTTTGGGATGGACGATATACGCATCCGGCAGGGGGTTTTGTGCCAGCCCGGCAGTGACGTCCGCCAGTCCTGTACTTTCCTGCAATTGTTTTAGCGCCGCATCGCGCGACACAAATTCAACCGCAGCGATTGCATCGTGCCCGCGCAATTTTTCACCCAATTTTTCAATCGCGGTGGCGCTCGTACCACTGGCCAGATAAAGACTGATCTGCGGTGTCGTGCCGAGCCGTGCGTCGAGACTCTGCATGCTTTGCAGCAGGACGTAGCCGCCGACCGGCAGGCTCAATGCGATGCCGGTGACAAGGATGCTGAGCAGGGATGCGCCCGGGGTCGACAGCAGACGCTGCAGGCTCTCGCG
>PCWU01000037.1 GCA_002787455.1 Gallionellaceae bacterium CG11_big_fil_rev_8_21_14_0_20_60_62
GGCACAGGGGTTGGCCAGCGCGGGGCCGCTCATGGCGAGTGCCAGCGCACCGGAAACCAGCAGGGATTTGGTGATTTGATTGAGATTCATGGCGGTACTCCTGAATAAAGTTGGCATGGCCGAAATGGCGGATGCAGGTCTTGGTCGGTGCAGCGCGCGCAACCTTACAGGCGCGGATTGTTTTGGGCAAGCGGCTGCCGCTATGATGCACACTGGCGCACAATCTGTGCCCCTGTTTTCGGAAAGGCTTTGCCGTGTCGGACGAATCTCGTGAAATGAACACCGAAGAAGCGCGCGAAGCGCTGCATGTCTCATTGCCGATGCAGGCATTCAGGGCATCCTTGCCCTATCTGCTGGTGCTGGGGCTGATCGCGCTGGCCGCCTACTGGCTGATCGACCCCGCGCCGCCGAAAAAGATGGTCATTTCGATCAGCAAGGAAGACGGTAATTACCAGGCTTACGCCAGCCTGTATGCCGCGCTGCTGCAAACGGAAGGCATCACCCTCGAAATCCGCGAGAGCGAAGGGCCGCGGCAAAGTCTGGATGAACTGAGCCAGGAAGATTCCGGCGTGGACCTCGCCCTGGTGCCGGGTGGGATGGCCGGTGCGCAATCCAGCGTCGGCATGGTTTCCCTCGGCAGTCTGTATTACGAGCCGCTGTGGATTTTCTACAAAGGGCGGCAAAAAATCGAACACCTGTCCCAACTCAAGGGGCTGCGCGTCGGGGCGGGACGCCCCGACAGCGGCACCCGTTTGCTGACGCAACTGATCCTTGATGCGGCGGGGGTGAATGGGCGCAACGCGACCCTGTACGAAATCGGCGAGGACGACTCGAAAGAGGCGCTGCGGCACGGCGTGGCGGATGTGATCTTTCTATCCGGGGTGCCGGATTCGCCGCTGATTCGCGAGGTTGCCCTGATGCCGGGGGCGAATCTGGTTGATTTGCAGGATGCCGAAGCGCTTTCTCGCCAGTTCAATTTTCTGCATGAGCGGGTGTTGCCGCAAAGCGCGCTCAGCTTGCAGGCCAACCTGCCGCCGCAACGCACCCGCTTGCTGGCGCCCGCCGTCACCCTGGTGGCGCGCGAAGCGCTGCATCCGGCGCTGGCCTACCTGCTGCTCAAGGTGCTGACGCGCGTCCACGGCGGCGCGGGCATGCTGAATCAGGAACACGAATTTCCGTCACACAAGGATTCCGATTTCGAGTTGAGCAGTCAGGCCGCGTACTTTTTTCAATCCGGCCCGCCGTTTCTCGACCGCTATCTGCCATTCTGGGCTGCCACGTTTGTCAGCCGTGTGCTGATCATCCTGCTTCCCCTGCTGGCGCTGGCGATTCCCCTGAGCCGGGTGATCCCCGCGCTGTACACCTGGCTGATCAAGTCGCGCATCCACAAACTGTACGGCGAACTGCGCTTTCTCGAACTGCAATTGCGTAACACGCCGCCGCCTGTCGATTTCGCCCGCTTCCGCAACGAACTGGACGCGATCGAGAACAAGGTCAACCGCCTGCGTCTGCCGGTCGCGTTTTCCAGCCATCTGTACGAGTTGCGCAGCCATGTCGGGCTGGTGCGGGCGCGCATCGAATCCTGGTGATTGCCCTAAACTTCCCCGTTGGCGCGCCGATATCTTGTTCACAGGGGCGCGCACTGCGTTCCAAGGGAAAGGAGATGTGCCATGACGATCCCGATGAATAGGGAAAATTATCGTGGGGAGCAGCCGAAGATGCGGGTTGAGACCTATAACGACAAAGTGATGAACGCGGGCTTGAATCCGCAACTGGCGCTTGCGGCGGCGGGCGAGTTGGCGCGCGATCCGCATCATCCTTTGCCGCCCGCGCTGGCGGAGTGCGAGATCGAGGGATTCCTGCAAAAGATGTCCACCTGCCAGCGCTGACTGCGCTGCCGCTCTGTTCTCCCGGGCGGCGCATGCCGACCGCTGCGGCACGGTTTTATCCGTGCCGCGCCGATGGGGGCGAGGGCGTGTGTGCTATCCTTCAGCGAACTTTTGGCTGACTTTTTCGATGCGCTTCCTGTCTTTTTTACTGTTCCTGATTCCGACGCTGGCATGGGCCGATGCGGCGCGGGATTTTATGTCCGCGCGCGCCGCATTTGCCGCCGGCAAGGCGGTCGAACTGGAGAAGATCGCGCCGCGCCTGCTGGATTCCACGCTGGAACCTTACGTCACCTATTACCGCCTGCGCATGCGCTGGGACGAGGCGGACAGTGCGCCGACGCGAGAATTTTTCGCGCGTGTGGAAGATACGCCGGTAATCGATCAATTCCGCGGTGAATGGCTGAAACAGATGGCCAGGCGGGGGCGCTGGGAGGAGTTTGCGGCGGAATATCCGAATCTGGTTGAAGCCGATGCGGAACTGACCTGTCATGCCTTGCACTGGCAGCGCCGGGAAGACGAGGACAAAGCACTGCTCGGCGCGCGCGCCGTGTGGTTCACCGACGCGGCGCAAAGCGAAAATTGTCTGCCGCTGTTCGCGGCGGCGATAGGGCGCGGATTTATTACCGCGCGCGATGTGCAGCAGCGGATGCAGCAGTTGCTCGAAACAGGCAAGCTGTCTGCGGCCAAAAAGCTTAATTCCTCTCTTCCCGCAACAGCCCGCTGGCCGCTGACCGAGCTGGAAGCGGCATGGCGCAATCCGCAGCGCTATTTGCAAAAAACCGCCTTCGCCGCCGCTTCCGCCGGTCGCCGTGCGGTGGCGCTGTTCGCGCTGCAACGTCTGGCGCGGCGCTCGGTCAATCTGGCGCATGCCGAGTGGCAGCGCATCATCGGTCATTTTTCCGAAGACGAGCGACGCCAGGGCTTTGCCGCGCTGGGTTACGCGGCCGCGCTGGAACAGGATGAACGGGCACTGGGCTGGTACGAAGCGGCAGGCACCGCCGAGTTGGGCGAGAAGCAACTGGCGTGGCGCGTGCGCGCCGCGCTGCGCGCGGAAAACTGGCACGAGGTGCAACTCGGTATCGCGGCGATGTCGCCGCAGCAGCAGAGCGAAGCGGCCTGGCGTTACTGGCGCGCGCGCGCGCTCAAAGCGCTGGGGCGGGTGGCGGAGGCGGACGCCTTGCTGGTGCCGCTGAGCCGCGAATACCACTACTACGGCCAACTGGCGCTGGACGAGCTGGGTGAGATACCTGGCGCGTGGGCGCCAACCGCAAAATTTGAGGCGGATGAAGCGCAGATCGAAGCGATGCAGGGACGCCCGGAGATCCAACGCACGATCCTGCTTTACCGCATGGGATTGCGCACCGAAGCGGGGAAGGAATGGGACTGGGCGATGCGCGGCCTGACCGACCGCGAATTGCTGATTGCCGCCGAAGTGGCGCAACGCAACGGAATGTATGACCGCTCGATCAACGCCGCCATGCGCACGATCGAGTTGCACGATTTCAACCTGCGCTATCCCGCACCTTACCGCGAGGCACTGCAAACCCCGCTGCAGGAACACGATGTGGAAGAAGCCTGGGTGTACGGCCTGATGCGCCAGGAAAGCCGTTTCGTCACCCACGCCAAATCGGAAGTCGGCGCCGCCGGGCTGATGCAGATCATGCCGGATACCGCGCGCTGGGCGGCTCGGCGGCTCGGCTTGAAAGGCTATCGCAAAGGCATGATTCACCAGCTCGACATGAACCTGCGCCTTGGCACCTACTACATGAAGAACGTGTATAGCCGTTTCGACGATAATCCGGTGCTAGCCTCCGCCGCCTATAACGCCGGGCCGACCCGCGCCAAAAAATGGCGCGCCAACCGCCCGCTGGAAGGCGCGATCTACGTCGAGACCATCCCCTTCGACGAGACGCGCGACTACGTGCGCAAAGTGATGAGCAACACGATCTACTACGCCAAACTGTTCGGTCACAGCGACGAAACGCTCAAGCAGCGTCTGGGCGTGATCGACAGCAAAGTGCCGGTTGTTTCTGCCGATGAGCGATAGCAAGCCGAAAATCTATTGCGTCGGCGGTGCGGTGCGCGACCGCCTGCTCGGCCTGCCGGTGCGGGATCATGACTGGGTCGTCGTCGGCAGCACGCCGGAAGAGATGGTCTCGCGCGGCTTCAAGCCGGTGGGCGCGGACTTCCCCGTGTTCCTGCATCCCGGCACGCACGAGGAGTACGCGCTGGCGCGCACCGAGCGCAAAACGGCGGCGGGCTACAAGGGTTTCAACGTCTATGCCGCGCCCGATGTCACGCTGGAACAAGACCTGCTGCGCCGCGACTTCACCATCAACGCCATCGCCGAGGATACCGACGGCAAGCTCATCGACCCCTACCACGGCCAAGCCGACCTGAAGGCAGGCGTGTTGCGCCACGTCAGCGACGCCTTCGCCGAAGACCCGGTGCGCATCCTGCGCGGCGCGCGCTTCGCCGCGCGCTTCGATTTCAGTTTTGCTCCGGAAACACTGGCGCTGATGCGCCGCATGGTGGCCAACGGCGAAGTCGATGCGCTGGTCGTCGAACGTGTGTGGCAGGAACTGGCGCGCGGCCTGATGGAAAAGCATCCCTCGCGTTTTTTCCTCACCCTGCGTGAATGCGGCGCGCTGAAAAAGATATTGCCCGAAGTGGACGCGCTGTTCGGCGTGCCGCAACCCGCGCACTACCATCCCGAGATCGACTGCGGCGTGCATGTGATGATGGTCATCGACGACACCGCGAAACACCGGTGTTCACTCGAAGTGCGCTTCGCCGCACTCGGCCACGATCTGGGCAAAGCGAACACCCCGGCCGACATCCTGCCACGCCACATCGGCCACGAGATGCGCGGCGTCGATCTGCTGAAAGGCTTGTGCGCGCGTCTGCGAGTTCCCTCCGAAAGCCGCGACCTTGCGTTGCTGGTGGCAAAGCAGCACGGCAATATCCACCGCGCCAAAGAACTGCGTGCCGACACCATCGTCAAACTGTTCGACGCCTGCGACTTGTGGCGCAAACCGGAACGTTTTGAACTCATCCTGCAAACCTGCGAATCCGACGCACACGGACGCACCGGCCACGAGAACGACGCTTACCCGCAAACCGAATACCTGATGAATTGCGCAAGAGCCGCGCAAGGCGTGAATGGCGGCGACATCGCGCGCGTCTGTGCCGACAAAAACCTCATTGCCGCCAAGGTCCGCGAAGCGCGCATTTTGGCGGTGGAGCGGGTGGTCAATAACAATAAGAAGTGATCGAAGCCAGAAGGCGGGTCTCGGCCAAGAACGGAGCTTCACGGGTGACATTGCGACGGGCTGGTCGTTGGCCTTATACAAAGCTTTCCATAAGGCCGACAAGCCGCCCTTCCCTCAAATCCCTCATCACCCCAGCAGCGTTTGATAAAGAGCGGGGTCCTGCGCTGAATAGCAGCAGAAGATGACCTCTTGCAATGAGGCATTGCGGCTCACGAAATCGCGCACCGTGTCCACCGCGATGTGCGCTGCCGGTTCTTTTGGGTATCCGTAGACGCCGGTGCTGATGGAGGGGAAGGCAATGGAGAGTATGCCGTGGGCGGCGGCGATTTCCAGCGAGCGGCGATAACAGGATGCGAGCAGTTTCGCTTCGCCCTGTGTGCCGCCGTGCCAGACGGGGCCAACTGTGTGGATGATGTAACGCGCCGGCAGCAGATAGCCTTGGGTGAGTTTGGCATCGCCGGTGGCGCAGCCGCCGAGGGTGCGGCATTCGGCCAAGAGTTGCGGCCCCGCCGCGCGGTGGATTGCGCCGTCCACGCCGCCACCGCCGAGCAGCGGGTTGTTCGCCGCGTTGACGATGGCATCGACCCGCAGGGTGGTGATGTCAGCTTCGATGGCGCGGATGAGGGCGGCCACATTCTCCTGCTATTTCACGCAGTCCACGTAATACAACCGCTCGCCGTCGATCTTGTCCGCCACCAGGCCGTGGATGTCAGTCTCGAAGCCGGCAAATTTGCTGTTGAAATCACGCGCGAATTTGAGGTAATCGACGATGGTTTTGTTGAAACGCTCGCCGGGGATCAGCAGTGGAATGCCGGGCGGATAGGGGGTGAGCAACACGGCGGTGACACGGCCTTCCAGGTCGTCGATGGCCACGCGCTCGATCTCGTCATGCGCCATTTTGGCGAAGGCGTCGGACGGTTTCATCGCGGGCTGCATGTCGGACAGATACATTTCGGTGGTCATCTTCGCCACGTTGTTGGTTTTGTAGGTGTCGTGAATTTGCTGGCACAGGTCGCGCAGGCCGGTGCGCTCGTATTGCGGGCGTTTGGCGGCGAACTCCGGCAGGATGCGCCAGATCGGCGCGTTCTTGTCGTAGTCGTCCTTGAACTGTTGCAGCGCGGCGAGCAGGGTGTTCCAGCGACCTTTGGTGATGCCGATGGTGAACATGATGAAGAAGGAATACAGGCCGCATTTCTCGACGATGACGCCGTGCTCGGCCAGGTATTTGGTGACCATCGCGGCGGGGATGCCGGAGTCGGCAAAGTCGCCGTCCACGTCCAGTCCGGGCGTGATGACGGTGGCCTTGATCGGGTCAAGCATATTGAAACCTTCGGCCAATTTGCCAAAGCCGTGCCACTTGTCCTCCGGATGCAGCATCCAGTCGGCGCGCTCGCCGATGCCTTCGTCGGCGATGTTGTCCGGCCCCCACACCTTGAACCACCAGTCGGCCTCGAACTCCTCGTCCACCTTGCGCATGGCGCGGCGAAAATCCAGCGCTTCGGCGATGCTTTCCTGCACCAGCGCGGTGCCGCCCGGCGGTTCCATCATCGCGGCCGCCACGTCGCAAGAGGCGATGATGGCGTACTGCGGCGAGGTGGAGGTGTGCATCAGATACGCCTCGTTGAATACATGGCTGTTCAACTGGCGCGACTCCGGCTCGCGCACCAGAATCTGAGACGCCTGCGACAATCCCGCCAGCAGTTTGTGGGTGGATTGGGTGGCGAAGATCATCGATTCCCTGGCGCGCGGGCGGCTGCGGCCGATGGCGTGCATGTCCCGGTAGAAATCATGGAATGCCGCATGCGGCAGCCAGGCTTCGTCGAAATGCAGGGTGTCGATTTTGCCGTCGAGCATTTCCTTCAGCGTCTCGACGTTGTAAAGCACGCCGTCATAGGTGCTCTGCGTGATGGTGAGGATGCGCGGCTTTTTTTTCTTGTCCCTGATGAACGGGTTGGCGTCGATCTTTTTCCGGATGCTGGCCATGTCGAATTCCGATTTCGGAATCGGGCCGATGATGCCGAAGTTGTTGCGCGTCGGGGTGAGGAACACCGGCACCGCGCCGGTCATCATGATCGCGTGCAGGATGGATTTGTGGCAGTTGCGGTCCACCACCACGATGTCGTCCGGCGCGACGGTGGAGTGCCACACGATTTTGTTGGAGGTCGAGGTGCCGTTGGTGACGAAGAACAGGTGGTCGGCATTAAAGATGCGCGCCGCGTTGCGCTCGCTTGCCGCGACCGGGCCGGTGTGGTCGAGCAACTGTCCCAGCTCATCCACCGCGTTGCATACGTCGGCACGCAGCATGTTCTCGCCGAAGAACTGGTGGAACATCTGTCCCACCGGCGCTTTCAGGAAGGCCACACCGCCGGAGTGTCCCGGGCAGTGCCAGGAATAGGAACCGTCCTGGGCATAGTCGAGCAGGGCGCGGAAGAACGGCGGCGCCAGCGAATTGAGATAGGCTTTCGCCTCGCGAATGATATGGCGAGCCATAAATTCAGGCGTGTCCTCGTGCATATGGATGAAGCCGTGCAGCTCGCGCAGGATGTCGTTGGGAATGTGGCGCGAGGTGCGCGTCTCGCCGTACAGATAGATCGGGATGTCGGCATTGCGGAAACGCAGTTCGCGCACGAAAGCACGCAGCGCCTTCAGCGCCGATTCGGTCTCTTCCTTGCTGCCGCTGCCGAATTCCTCGTCGTCGATCGACAGCAGAAACGCCGAGGCGCGGCTTTGCTGTTGCGCGAACGAAGTCAGGTCGCCGTAACTGGTGACGCCGAGCACTTCCATGCCTTCTTTTTCGATGGCATCCGCCAGCGCGCGGATGCCGAGGCCGCTGGCGTTTTCCGAGCGAAAGTCCTCGTCGATGATGATGATGGGGAACCTGAATTTCATGGCTTGGCCTCTGATGGGGTGATATGGATTGGCGCGAACTGTCGCAGATTGAGCCGGCGATTTGGGCGGTTATTTGAGCAGTGGATAGGGGGTTGCCAGGGAGGCCACCAGTTCGGCCAGCACCTCGCGGAACTGCTGCTCGTCGCAACCCATGAGGATGGCGTCTTCGAGTGCGTCGCCGCAGACTTGGCGGATCTCGACGAGGTTCTCCTGCAACACCTTGTTCTTCTCCACGCAGGCGATGACATTGCCTTGGGGGCCGCGCCAGATAATTTGTGTGCTTTTGGTCATTTCAAATTCAAAATCTAATCGGCTTCTGTGAACTCTGTGTCAAAAATGCTTTTTTGCATTTCAGATTTTCGGCAGGGTGACACCGACCTGCCCCTGATACTTGCCGCCACGGTCTTTATAGGATGTCTCGCACACTTCGTCGCTCTCGAAGAACAGCACCTGTGCCACGCCTTCGTTGGCGTAGATCTTGGCGGGCAGCGGCGTGGTGTTGGAAAATTCCAGCGTCACGTAACCTTCCCACTCCGGCTCGAACGGCGTGACGTTGACGATGATGCCGCAGCGCGCATAGGTGGATTTGCCCAGACACACGGTCAGCACATTGCGCGGGATGCGGAAATATTCGACGGTGCGCGCCAGTGCGAAAGAGTTGGGCGGGATGATGCAGTAGTCAGCCTCGACGTTCACGAAGGAACTCGGATCGAAGTTCTTGGGATCGACGATGGTGCTGTTGATGTTGGTGAACAGCTTGAATTCGCGCGAGCAGCGGATGTCGTAACCGTAGCTGGAGGTGCCGTAGGAGACGATC
The DNA here is from genome assembly GCA_002787455.1 of Gallionellaceae bacterium CG11_big_fil_rev_8_21_14_0_20_60_62. Classification (GTDB taxonomy): domain Bacteria; phylum Pseudomonadota; class Gammaproteobacteria; order Burkholderiales; family Gallionellaceae; genus Sideroxyarcus. The sequence goes on from PCWU01000037.1 coordinate 8,868, forward strand.
TTCTTGCCGTTCACTTCCTTCACCTGGTTCGGCTCGAACGGCTCGATCATGCCGCGCTGTTCGCACATGCGGCGGATCCACTTGTCTGACTTGATGCTCATGCGGCTTCCTTGAAGATTTAGGCGTGCGCGATTTTACCTAATTCCTCGGCGGTGCGTGGGTTTTGCTACAATCGCGCCTCGCTTAAGGAACCTGTCACATGACCCGCAAGATTCTCGTCACTTCCGCCCTGCCCTACGCCAACGGCAGCATCCACCTCGGCCACTTGGTCGAGTACATCCAGACCGATATCTGGGTCCGTTTCCAGAAGATGCGCGGCAACACCTGCCACTACGTCTGTGCCGACGACACCCACGGCACCCCCATCATGCTGCGCGCCGGCAACGAAGGCATTACGCCGGAACAATTGATCGCCCGCGTGTGGCAGGAGCATTTCGACGACTTCAGCGCGTTCTATATCGCGTTCGACAACTACGGTTCGACCAACTCCGGCGAAACAAAGGAATTTGCCCAAGGAATCTATCGCACCCTGAAGGCCAAAGGCC
>PCWU01000029.1 GCA_002787455.1 Gallionellaceae bacterium CG11_big_fil_rev_8_21_14_0_20_60_62
TCCCCCGAAAAAGCGCCGTATTTAAGGAGTATGGATCTTGGCTAGAAATCTTGATGCAAAGTGCCGTCAGTGCCGCCGCGAAGGCGAGAAGCTTTTTTTGAAAGCGGAAAAATGCTTTACCGACAAGTGTGCGGTCGAACGCCGCGCCTATCCGCCCGGCCAGCACGGCCAGCGCCGCAACCAGCGTATCTCCGAGTACGGCGGCCAGCTGCGTGAAAAACAAAAATTGCGCCGTATGTATGGCGTGCTGGAGAGCCAATTCCGTCTCACCTACAAACGCGCCGAAAAAGCGCGCGGGATTACCGGCGAAACCCTGTTGCAAATGCTTGAAGCACGGCTGGATACGGTCGCCTACCGTATGGGCTTTGGCGGTTCCCGTGCTGAAGCGCGACAGACCGTGCGCCACAACAGCATTCTGGTCAACGGCAAGCGGGTCAATATCCCCTCTTACCAGGTCAAGCCGGGGGACGTGGTTGAGGTGGTGGAAAAATCGAGAAGCCAGCTGCGTCTAAAGTCCGCACTGGAAGCCGCTGAACAACGCGGTTTCCCGGAATGGATCGAAATGGATAGCAAGGCATTCAAGGGCACGTTCAAGGCCTTGCCGCAACGTTCAGAATTGCCGGCCACGATCAATGAGCACCTCGTTGTCGAGTTATATTCCAAGTAATCAACGCGGAGTCGTTTATGTCTACCAATAACTTGTTGAAGCCGCGCATCATTGATGTGCAGGCCCTTTCACCCACCAAAGCCAAAGTGGTGATGGAACCGTTCGAACGCGGTTACGGCCACACGCTGGGTAACGCCCTGCGTCGCATCCTGCTGTCCTCGATGCCCGGCTATGCGGTGACCGAAGTCAAGATCGCGGGTGTGCTGCACGAGTATTCGCCGATCGACGGTGTGCAGGAAGACGTGGTCGAGATTCTGCTGAACCTCAAGGGGTTGGTGCTTAAGTTGCACGGCAAACAGGAAGCCACTCTACATCTGAAAAAAAGCGGCGCCGGCGTTGTCACCGCGGCGGATATCGAGATTGATTCGGATACCGAGGTGCTGAACCCGGCCCACGTGATTGCCCACCTGACCGCCGGCGGCAATCTTGACATGGAAATCAAGGTTGAGCAGGGACGCGGTTACGTATCCGCCATCTCGCGCCAGCAACCGGGCGCGACCAGGCCGGTCGGCCATATTGCGCTTGATGCCTCGTTCAGCCCGATCCTGCGTGTCAGCTATGCCGTGGAAAGCGCGCGCGTGGAACAGCGTACCGACCTGGATAAACTGATCATCGACATCGAAACCAACAGTGCCATTGATCCCGAAGAATCGATCCGTTATGCGGCGCGCATTCTGGTTGAGCAGTTCTCCGTGTTTGCCGCGCTGGAAGGCACACCACCTCCGGTCGAGCAACCGCAGGCGCCAAAGGTTGATCCGATGCTGCTGCGCCCGGTTGATGATCTAGAGTTGACCCCGCGTTCTTCCAATTGTTTGAAGGCGCAAAGCATCCATTACATCGGCGATCTCATCCAGTACACCGAAGCCGATCTCTTGCGCACCCCGAATCTGGGCCGCAAGTCGCTCAACGAGATCAAGCAGGTCCTCGCCGAGCATGATTTGTCTCTGGGGATGAAGCTGGAAAATTGGGCGGCAGTGTCCGAGAATTAATCCCTGCCCGGCTGTGGCCGGGTCAGAAAGTAAAAGAGGAAAACCATGCGTCACCGTTTAGGACTTAGAAAACTCAACCGCACCAGCAGCCACCGTTTGGCGATGTTGCGCAACATGACCGTTTCGCTGCTGCGGCACGAAGTCATCAAGACCACCCTGCCCAAGGCCAAGGAACTGCGCCGCGTCGCCGAACCCATCCTGACCCTGGGCAAGAACCCCAGTCTGGCCAATCGCCGCTTGGCATTTGCCCGCCTGCGCGACCGCGAGATCGTGACCAAGTTATTCGACGAGCTGGGCCCGCGCTATGCTGCTCGCAACGGCGGCTATTCGCGCATTCTCAAGTTTGGTTTTCGCAAAGGTGACAATGCGCCGATGGCTTTGGTCGAACTGCTTGACCGTCCGGCCGAAGCACAAGCGGTGGAAGTCGACAGCGAATAAACGCTCGCATCCTATGCAGTAACCGACAAGGCCGGTCATCCGGCCTTGTTTTTTGGTTCGTCAGTAAAAACTGTGGGTGAGCTTTGGCTCGGGTAGTTTTCCAAGTGCATGATAAAGCGATATTTCTGTGATTCTGAATGTCCTGAAGCCGTAAGCTTTTCTCATGGTGACTTTGGCTTTGTTGTTCAAACCCTCTACCACCCCGCTGGAGAATGCCTTTTTTGCCCGGAAATAGTTGAGCAGCAACTCCCGGTGCGATCGCACTGTGCGGACGAATTCTTTCATCGGCTCTATTCGCGAACGCATCACACGCTTGCACCACTGATCGAGGAATTTTCCTGCCCATGCCGGCGAGTTGTATTCCCATAGTTGCTGGAACTCTTCTTTCAGCAGGTAGGCGCGGACACTCTTGAGGTTGTAACGCAACACGTCGCGCAGTTTGATACGCTGCTTGTCGGTCAGGTTCCCCGGGCGTTTGAGCAGGCACAAGCGGGATTTCTTGAGCACCGGCTCATAGCCGTCCTGCACCAGGCGCCTGGCTTCTCCGGCCCTGACCTCGTCTATGGCCAGATTCATCTTCGCCACAGCGTGGAAGCGATTCAAGATGTTGAGCGCGTTGGTGCAATGCCGGGCAACCACTTTCAGATAGGGCTTCCACATGCCCGAACACACGAACTCGATCTATTCGGCCAAGTCCTTGCCGATCAGGGCGAAGAACTTCTCGAAGCTGGTCTCCGTCCGCTCACGGCCCACCCACAGCAGGCGCGCACAGCCCGTCTCATGGGATACAGTAACAACACGGCGAACCCCCACACCGGAATGAATTCGAAGCGCCGCGCAGGCAGTGTGTCATAACCGCAAGCCGGTTTGCCGCACCCCGAGCAGACGGGTTTGCTGCCGCGGCGGAGGCGGAATTTGACCTCGATGGTCTTCGCAGCTTCATTCAGCCGGACGCCCGCATACACAAATCCGGGGATACAGTGGCAGGCATTGAGGAAACGGGGCAATAACATGAACGGCACACGCAAAAGAATGAACAAGCCTTCCATTATCCCAGCAGATACGGCGGCTCTCGACCGGCTCTGCCCGGACTTGGCGGAGATTGGTCGCGCTCTTGGCGGGGCGGGGATAGCGATATCCTCGTCGGACAGAACATCGTCGAACTCATCAAACCCTTTCTGGTTGATCTGTTGCGCCAGGGGTTGTCCGACAAGACACTGGCCCGGCACCGCGACCATGTCTGGCTGCTCGGCGGCGAAATCGTCCGGCGGCGGCATGACGATCCCGATTTGCACAAGCAACCCATCGCGACGCTACTCTCCAATCTCATCGAGGAAGAAGACGCCCCGCTGATCTGGCCGTTAGTGCAACATTGTTTCTGTAAATTCGAATTCATCC
>PCWU01000073.1:0-344 GCA_002787455.1 Gallionellaceae bacterium CG11_big_fil_rev_8_21_14_0_20_60_62
TCGGTTCGATGCTGACCCCGGCGCTGGCCGCCGCCGAACAACTGGATGCGAGCGTGGCCAACATGCGCTTCGTCAAGCCGCTGGATGAGCAACTGGTGCTGCAACTGGCGAGCGCGCACGAACTGCTGGTGACGGTAGAAGAAAATACCGTGCAGGGCGGGGCGGGCAGTGCGGTGGCGGAATGCCTGGCGCGGCACGGCGTGGCTGTTCCCGTATTGCACCTCGGTCTGCCCGACCGTTTTATCGAACAGGGCGACCCGGCCCAGTTGCTGGCGGAGTGCGGCCTGGATGCAGCGGGCATCGCGGCCAGTATCCGCGCCGCCTGCAAGGGTTAATCCGAGTAA
>PCWU01000073.1:353-9499 GCA_002787455.1 Gallionellaceae bacterium CG11_big_fil_rev_8_21_14_0_20_60_62
TATAATTCATTCCCGACCAACCAATGAGAGATTCAGCATGAATTCGATCGCGCCCATTCCCGACGTGCAAAGCGGCCCCGACACCCGGCATATTGCCATTGACCGGGTCGGCATCAAAAGCATCCGCCATCCGGTTGTCGTGAGCGACAAAAGCGAGGGCGTGCAACACACCATCGCCACTTTTAATATGTATGTGCACCTGCCGCACAACTTCAAAGGCACCCACATGTCACGTTTTGTGGAGATCTTGAACCGGCACGGGCGCGAGATTTCGGTCGAATCGTTCGAGGAAATCCTGCGCGAAATGGTGGACAAGCTGGAGGCGCAATCCGGCTACATTGAGATGGCTTTCCCGTATTTCGTCAACAAGACCGCGCCGGTGTCGGGCGTGCAGAGCCTGCTCGATTACGATGTGACCTTCATCGGCGAGATCATCGAGGGCAAGTACCGTTTCAGCATGAAAGTGCTGGTGCCGGTGACCAGCCTGTGCCCCTGCTCGAAGAAGATTTCCGAGCGTGGCGCGCACAACCAGCGCTCGCACGTCACGCTGACCGTGCGCACCAATGGGGTGGTGTGGATCGAGGAGCTGGTGCGCATGGCGGAAGAACAGGCATCCAGCGAACTGTATGGTCTGCTCAAACGTCCGGATGAGAAATATGTGACGGAGTATGCCTATGATCACCCCAAGTTCGTCGAGGATATGGTGCGCGACATCGCTGCCGCACTGAACGCGGATGAGCGCATCGACACCTACGTGGTCGAGTCGGAGAACTTCGAGTCGATTCATAATCATTCCGCCTATGCGCTGATCGAAAGAGACAAGATCAGGGACTAAAGGGAAATGAAGCCGGTCGCCATCTTTCGCCACGCTGCCGTCGAGGGTCCGGGCTATCTGGCTGATTTTCTCGACCGCCATGCCATTCCGTGGCAACTGATCCGTGTCGATGCGGGTGACTCTGTGCCGACGACCCCGGAAGCCTTTTCCGGTCTCGCCTTCATGGGTGGCCCGATGAGTGTGAATGACGATCTGCCGTGGCTTGCGCGGGAGTTCTCGCTCATCCGCGAGGCGCACGCGCAAGACATTCCCCTGCTGGGCCATTGCCTCGGCGGACAACTCATCTCCAGGGCGTTGGGCGCTGTGGTGAGCCGGAATCCGCTAAAAGAAATCGGCTGGGGCGAGGTGACAGTGTCCGACAATGCCACGGCACGTGCGTGGTTCGGCGATATCAGACAATTCGATTCATTTCATTGGCATGGCGAGACCTTTGCGCTGCCACCGGGCGCGGCGCATCTGCTTGCCAGCGCACACTGTGCGAATCAGGGATATGCCCTGGGCAAGCATCTGGCGCTGCAATGCCATGTCGAGATGAATGAGCAGATGATCCGCGACTGGTGCGAAGTGGGTGCCGATGAGATCGATGTCGCCCGCAACGGTCCGGCCGTGCAAACCGCCGCGACGATGCAACAACTGATGCACAATAAACTGCCGCCTCTGCAGCGCATCGCCGAACGGCTCTATCAACATTGGGTGCAAGGCATTTCGCGCAAAACCGGTTAGAATCCGGCATGACTTACGTTGTCGCCGATAACTGCATCCGCTGCAAATACACCGACTGTGTCGAAGTGTGTCCGGTGGATTGTTTCCGCGAGGGCGGGAACTTTCTGGTGATTGATCCGGCCGATTGCATCGACTGCGCGTTATGTGTGCCGGAATGTCCGGCCAACGCCATCTTCGCCGCGGACGATGTGCCCGCCGACCAGCGCCAGTACATTGCGCTGAATGCCGAGCTCGCCAAGGTGTGGAAGCCCATCGTGGCGAAGAAGGATGCGCCAGCCGATGCGGACGCATGGCTCAACGTCAAAGACAAACTGCACCTGCTGCAACGGTGAATCCGGCAACCCGTCATTTCGACCAAATCGCGCGGCGCATCCTCGCCGCGCATCCCGCGCCCGACCTGCGCGGCATCACCGTCCTTCTCCCCAATTTCTCCGCGGCCCGACCACTGGCGCAGGCACTGATCCGTGCCGCGCAATGCCCAGTTTTGTTGTTGCCGCAGATGCTGACGCTGAACGCGTGGGCGCAAAGCATCAGTCCGGACGAGGCTGTGGTCAGTGACAGCCAGCGCGGCGCCCTGCTCTATCAGCACCTGCGCCGGCAACCCTGGTGCGACAACGCAGACCTGTGGGGGATGACGCAAGAGTTGCTGCAGCTGTTTGACGAACTTACCGGGGAAATGGATGCGCTGCCGTCCGATGAGGCGGCGTTTGTCAGTGCGGTGGAGCAGGCTTATCGGGCACGGGGGAATACCGCGCTGCACCTGGAAGCGCGGCTGGTGTTCGAGTTGTGGCACGCAATGCAGGGCGGCGGCGAGCAGGATGGCGCCCGCGCGTACCAGCAGCGTCTGGCAAAATTGGCGGCACGGGCGGCTGCCCCTTTGTATGTCTTGCGCACGTGCGCATGGGATCGGCTGGAGCAGCGTTTCCTTGACGAATATTCAAGCCGTGCAACGGTGAAAGTTTTTGACTTGCGTGAAATGGCGGTGCCGGGCAACGCTCCGCTGTTCTTTGCCGCCACTTCCCTGGAACAGGAAGCCCGCGCCGCCGCGATGCAGGTGCGCCGCTGGCTGGCGGCGGGTAAACGCGACATCGCTGTGGTGGCGCAAGACCGCGTGGCGGCGCGGCGGCTGCGCGCACTGCTGGAACGCGCCGGGGTGCTGGTGGCGGACGAGACCGGCTGGACTTTCGCCACCTTGTCGGTGAGCACGGCGCTGGAGCGCTGGCTCGCCGCGCTGCAAAGCGATTTTTACCATCACGACCTGCTGGATCTGCTTAAGTCGCCGTTCATCTTCGCCGACGCGGCGGCGGATGAACGCAAGGCGGCGGTGTACCGGCTGGAACAGTTGCTGCGGCAGCAGGGAATTGTTTCCGGGCTGGATAAATTCATCGCGCTTGCCGGGCACCAAACGACTTTGCATGCGCTGCTGGAACGCCTGCATCGGGCGGCCGCAGTGCTGGCGCCGCACAGAAAGAAGACGCTCGCGGAATGGCTGGCCGGGCTGCGCCAGAGCCTGGAGATTTTGGCTATCGATCAAGGATTGCGGCAAGACGAAGCGGGGCAGCAACTGTGGCGCGCGCTCGGGCAATGGCAAAAAGAGCTGGAAACGGACGGCGGGCGCCACGCCTTCGGCGAGTGGCGGCGGTGGCTGGCGCGGCAACTGGATGGCGAAACTTTTTGCGACAACAGCATCGACAGCCCGGTGCGCTTCACCCATCTGGCGGCCACCCGCTGGCGGGTATTCGACGCGGTGCTGTTGCTGGGCTGCGACGCCGATCATTTGCCCGGTGCAACAGAGGGCGGGCGCTGGTTCAACGATGCCGTTCGTGCCGCGCTGAATCTGCCCACGCGCAGTACCCATGCCGCGCGCCAGCGCGACGACTTGCTGGCATTGCTGGCATTGAACGATTGCGTGCGGGTCACCTGGCAGCGCGAACAAAACGGCGAAGCGCGCTTGTTAAGCCCGTTTCTGCAACTCATCCGCGACGAGCACTGGCGTGCGCACGGCGAGGATCTGGCGGAACCGGAGCTGTTGCGCTGTCTCGCGGCGGAAGACGCGCAACAAGTGCTGTTGCCGCAGTCGGCGCGGCCCGTGCCCGGGCTGACCCGGGCGGCAGTGCCCGCCAGTGTCTCGATCAGCGGCTATAACTCTCTGGTTGCCTGCCCCTACCAGTTCTATGCGCGCCATCTCCTGCATTTGAACGAACTGGACGAAGTGCCGGAAGCGATCGAGAAACGCGATTACGGCGAGCGCGTGCATGCCATCCTGCAACGTTTTCATCAAGATTATCCGCAAGTGAGCGGATATGCCCCGGCAGAATTGGAAACCGCCTTGCGCCGCCTCAGCGCAGAAGTGTTTGCCGATTTGCTGGCGCGGGATTTTGCCGCGCGGGCCTGGCTGGCGCGCTGGTTCAAGTCATTGCCCGCCTATCTCGCATGGCAAGCCGAAGGCGAAGCGGAGGGCTGGCGTTATGCCGAAGCGGAGACCCAATTCGACTGGCCGCTGGAGGGCGTGAATCTGCGCGGCCGCATCGACCGTCTGGATGTCAGGGGAGATGACAGGCGCGTACTTGACTATAAGACGCAGAGCGAAAGTCTGTTGCGTAACAAGCTCAAACAACCGGGCGAGGATGTTCAGCTCGCCTGCTATGCCTATGCCCACGAGGCGGCGGATGTTGCCTTCGTCAGCATCGACAGCGGCACGGTGAAATCGGTCGTCCCGAAACAGGACCCCGCGCTGCTGGCGCAGCTCAATATCGAGCGGCTTGAGCGGGTGATGGGCGCGCTGCGCAACGGGGCGGGATTGCCCGCGAACGGCATCGACGCGGTGTGCGGCTATTGCGAAATGCGCGGCGTGTGTCGCAAGGGGGAGTGGAATTGATGGCGCTAAAAACATTTACCACAGTGACGCAGAGGCACAGTGAAAACCTTAAAACCAAACTCTTTATATTTGGCGCGCGAAATTCTTCCGCTCCCAATGACAGAGTTGGTAATGTTTTGCCTTTCTCTGTGTCTCTGTGTCTCTGTGGCGGATTTGTTTTTGGGTTTTTCTCATGAGCATCGCACTCGACCCAACCCGCAGTGTCGTGGTCGAAGCCTGCGCCGGCAGCGGCAAGACCTGGCTGCTAGTGTCGCGCATCGTGCGCCTGCTGCTGGACGGCGTGCCGCCGTCACAGATCCTTGCCATCACCTTCACCCGCAAGGCGGCGCAGGAGATGCGGGCGCGTTTGCAGGAGTGGTTGCGCGATCTGGCGCTGCGGGACGAGCCGTGGGTGCGCCAGTTCTGTGCCGAGCGCGGGCTGGTCCGCCTGGACGAGGCCGGGCTGCAACGCGCGCGCCGCCTTTACAGCGAAGTATTGCTGGCACAGCCGGCCATCACTATCAGCACCTTTCACGGCTGGTTCATGCAGGTTATGCAACGCGCACCGCTGAATTCCGGCGTGATGCAGGGGATGTCATTGCTCGAACGCGCGGGCGCGGCACAGGAAGAAGCGTGGGAAGAATTGCTGGAGCAGATGCGGCGGCAGCCCGACAGCGCGCAGGCGCAACAGATGGAATGGCTGTTCGGCGAATGCGGCCTGTTCGGCGCGCGCAAGCTGCTGTTTAACTTTCTCGGCAAACGCGCCGAGTGGTGGGCTTACACCCAGGGGCAGAGCGATGCACCGGCCTTCGCACTGGAGAATTTGCGCGCCTGCCTCGCGGTGGATATGGAATTCGACGCGGTCGCCGAATGGGGGATGCGCGAGGACGGCGAGCAGGTGTTGTTTGCCTTTGTGCGGCAACTGTCAGCCAACGGCACCGACACACAGGCAAAAAAAGCCGGCGGGCTGGAGCAGGCTTGGACTGATCATTTGCCGCCTGCGCGCTTTGACGCGTTGCAGCCGTTGCTGTTCACCCAGGCGGGCGAGCCGCGCAGTTTCAAACCCACCAAAAAACAGGACGCGGAATCTTTTTTGATCGCGCGCGATGCCTTGATTGACAGGTTGCAACAGGTGCGCGACACCCTTGCCGAGCAACGGGCGTATCGTCTCAACCGGGCCGTGCTGCACTGCGGCGCGGCGCTGCTCGAGTGTTACCAGGTGCTCAAGGCGAAAAAACTGCAGATGGATTTTTCCGATCTGGAGTGGCAGTTGTGCCGCCTGCTGCAACAAAGCGAACACGCCGAAACCATGCAGTACAAGCTCGACAGCCGCTATCGCCATGTTTTGCTGGACGAGTTTCAGGATACCAACCCGCTGCAGTGGCAGATTTTGCGCGCCTGGTTTGATGCGGCGGTGGCGGTTGAGTCGCAGCCGACCGTGTTCATCGTCGGCGATCCGAAACAATCCATCTACCGCTTCCGCCGCGCCGATGCCCGTCTGTTCGGCGTGGCGCGTGAATATCTGCAGGAGAATTTTGCCGCCGAGACCTTGGCCAACAGCCTCACCCGGCGCAATGCGCAGCCGATTGTCGATGCGGTGAATGCCGTTTTTCGCGACCAGCCCGACGGTTTTGAATTCGTCGAGCACCAGACGCATCAGAAGGAACTTCCCGGCCATCTAATGGTGCTGCCGCTGGCGCAAGCCGAGCCGGGTAACGGGGAAGATGCCGGGAGCGCGCTGCTGGTGTTGCGCGATCCGCTCACCACGCAGCGCGCGGAAGCCGAAGAAGGTGCGCGCCGGAATGAAGCCGTGCAATTCGCCAGACAGCTGCAAATCATCGTGCACGAATGGCAAGTGGGTGCCGCGGGCCAAACCCGCGCTGCCGCCTACGGCGACATTATGGTGCTGGTGCGCAGCCGCACCCACCTCGCGCTGTACGAAGAGGCGCTGCGCGAGCGGCAGATTCCCTTTATCACCTCGCGCCGCGGCGGCTTGCTCGACACGCTGGAGGCGGAGGATGTGCAGGCGCTGCTGACTTTCCTGATTACCCCGTTTGCCGACCTGGCGCTGGCCCAGGTATTGCGCTCGCCGATCTTTGCCTGCAGCGATGCGGATCTGATGCGTATGGCAGAAATAAGGACCGGGGAACGAGGATTGAGCAGCGCTGCAGATGCGGAACGGGCGGAGGCTTTAACTCAATCTTCGCTCCCCAATCCTCACCCCTCCTGGTGGCAACGCCTGCAACATCTTGCCGATCCCTCTCCCGCGCTGCTGCGCGCCGCCGGGCTGCTGCAACGCTGGCTGGCGCTGGCCGACAAGCTGCCGGTGCACGATCTGCTTGACCGCCTTTATTTCGAGGGTGATGTGATTGCCCGCTACCGCGCCGTGCTGGCGCCGGAGTTGCGCGCCAAGGTCACGGCCAACCTGCATGCCATGATGGAAATCGCGCTCGCCGTGGATGCCGGGCGCTACCCCAGCCTGCCGCGTTTCCTGCAGGAGTTGCGCGAATTGCGCGACAGCAGCGACGACGCGCCGGACGAAGGCAAGCTCGGCAGCGCGGGCGATGCGGTGCGCATTTACAGCGTGCACGAAGCAAAAGGGCTGGAAGCGCCGATTGTCTGGCTGCTGGACGCGAATGCGGAAAAGAACGGCAAGGAAGACAGCGGCGTGCTGCTCGACTGGCCGACGCGCGAAACGCGGCCGCTGCATTTTTCGATGTACACCGATCAAGCATCGCGCGGCCGGCAACGCCTTCCCCTGTTCGGGCTGGAGGCGGCCGAGCAGGCGCGCGAAGAGATGAATTTGCTCTACGTCGCCATGACCCGCGCGCAGCAGGCGCTCATCGTTAGCGGCAACCGGGGGGCGCGCGAGGGAAACTCGCTCAGCTGGTATGCGCGCATCGCGGCGGTGGCGGGCGCGCAGCCCAATCAATTGTGCGGCAATATTTCTGGCGCAGCCGATTCGGCCGCGCAGGCCAATCCGCCGCAGGCGACATTGCGCGATACAGACTTGCCGCCGCCGGTGTCTGCCGGCACACGCGCGGCGCCCAACAGCGCATCACAGCAACGCGGGATCTGGCTGCACGGGCTGCTGCAACATATAACCGGTGGCGCGACTGGCAAGACCGAGCTGCAGCAACTTCTCGCCATTCCGGCGCACGCGATTGACCCGCTGTGGCAACAGGCGCAGCAACTTGTGGCGTTACCCCACCTGGCGCGTTTTTTTGACGCGCGGCAGTACCGCGCCGCCTGCAACGAGATGGCTTATATCAACGCGGCGGGAGAGCTGAAGCGGATCGACCGTCTGGTCGAGTTTGACGACGAAGTATGGGTGCTGGATTACAAGCTGGGCGACAGCGAAGAGGCGGTGCGCTATAAAGCGCAGATGGAGGAATATCGGGGCGCGATGCAGGCGGTGTATGCGGGCAAGAAAGTTCGCTCAGCGCTACTGTTCGCGGACGGGGTGCTGCGGGAAGCGGATACCTAAAGCGGGGCGGGTAAAAAGGAGAGCGGGATGAGTATCGTTGATTGGCCGGAAGGGGAGCGCCCGCGGGAAAAATTACTGCAACGCGGCGCGGCGGCGTTGTCCGATGCCGAGTTGCTGGCGATCTTCCTGCGCACCGGGGTGCGCGGCAAAAGCGCGGTCGATCTGGCGCGAGAGTTGCTGGCCCGCTTTGATAATCTGACCCGCCTGTTCGCGGCGACAGAAGATGAATTCTGCGCGGTCAAAGGGGTCGGGCAAGCCAAGTACGTGCAGTTGCAGGCGGTGTTGGAAATGTCACGACGCGCGTTGCGCGAGGAAATAAAGAGCGGCGATGCGCTGACTTCGCCGCGCGCGGTGCGAGATTATCTGCGGCTGCTGCTGGGCGGTCGCCAGCAGGAGGTGTTCGCCGCCCTGTTTCTGGACGCGCAACACCGGGTCATCGCCGCGGAAGAATTGTTTCAAGGGACACTCACCCAGACCAGCGTGTATCCGCGCGAAGTGGTGAAGCGCGCCTTGCATCACAACGCGGCGGCGATCATCTTTGCACATAACCACCCGTCGGGGGTGGCCGAGCCAAGCCAGTCGGACCGCCTGCTGACGGATGCGCTGAAACAGGCGCTGGCGCTGGTCGATGTGCGCGTGCTGGACCACTTTGTAGTGGCCGGGGCGGGCGGGTTTTCCTTTTCCGAACAGGGGTTGCTGTAAGCCGGCGCTGCCTGCCGCCAATCCTGCCGCCGGATTATCCTGCGTTAAATCCCCAATTTCCCTTTGACATGGGCGGGCGTTCTATGGATAATCGCGCGCTCTTTTGGGAGGGGTGGCCGAGTGGTTAAAGGCAGCAGACTGTAAATCTGCCCTCTATGAGTACGAAGGTTCGAATCCTTCCCCCTCCACCAGATGAGTTGTGCTATTTTTTTGCAGTTTAGGGGGCTGGTGCAAGGGTCGTGCGGGTGTAGCTCAATGGTAGAGCAGAAGCCTTCCAAGCTTATGACGAGGGTTCGATTCCCTTCACCCGCTCCAGCAGTTAAGTTTGCCCATGTGGCTCAGTGGTAGAGCACTCCCTTGGTAAGGGAGAGGTCGTGAGTCCGATTCTCACCATGGGCACCAGATTTTATGGTTTTAGTTCTTTTCGTTAAATTGGGTTGATGGGGGATTATCATGGCAAAGAGCAAATTTGAACGTACCAAACCGCACGTAAACGTCGGCACGATCGGCCACGTTGACCACGGCAAGACCACCCTGACGGC
>PCWU01000025.1 GCA_002787455.1 Gallionellaceae bacterium CG11_big_fil_rev_8_21_14_0_20_60_62
AAAATTAAAGGAATTCAAAATGGCTGAACTGGATTTGCACGAACAGGAACAGGTTGATGCCTTCAAGGCATGGTGGAAAGAGAATGGCAGCCGGGTGATCGGCGTTATCCTGCTGGGCGCGCTGGCGTTTGCGGGCAACCAATATTGGCGCAGTCACCAGAGCGGACAGGCGGCGGCAGCGGCCAAACTGTATGGCGAAGTGCTGCAACAGGGCGAAAGCGGCGACCCCAAACGGGTTGGTGATGCGGCGGCGGCGCTGGCGGACAGCTATGGCGGCAGCGCTTACGCGCCGCGCGCGCAATTGCTGGCGGCGCAGGCCAGTTTGCAGGCGCGCGATACAGCGCGGGCCAAGATCCAATTGCAGTGGGTGATCGAGCATGCCGACGAAAGCGCGCTACAACATGCCGCGCGCCTGAAGCTGGCTGGCGTGTTGCTGGACGAAAAACAGTATGATGCCGCATTACAGCAACTGGTGGCCGAACATCCGGCTTCGTTCGACGGCTTGTATGCCGATCTCAAAGGCGATGCCCTGCTGGCACAGGGCAAACCGGCGGAAGCGCGCGCGGCCTGGCAACAGGCGCTGGACAAATTGGGCGCGCAAAGTCCGTATCGCAATTTGGTTCAACTGAAGCTGGACGGCCTGGGTCGCGCGCAATGAGTTATCGCCATGTTCTGATCCTTGCCGCGCTGTTGCTGCTGTCAGCCTGCGGCAGCAGCAAGGCCGCTTTAAAACCGGCGGAATTACTCAACTTCGAGCCGAGCGCGCGGATCGAAGTGCGCTGGCAGCGGGAGTTGGGCGATGCCGGATTCAACGTGCTGACGCCGGGGGTGACGCGCGAGGCGGTGTTCGCCGCCGACAAGCGTTATCTGTATCGCTTTGACCGCGACAGCGGCAAACAGCTGTGGAAAATCGAGCCCGGCTTCACCATCTCCGGCGGTGTCGGCGCGGGCGAGGGCCTGGTGCTGGTCGGCAGCGACAAGGGTGAAGTGGCCGCGTTCGCGGCGGCGGACGGCAAGCTGCGCTGGCAGACAAAAGTGTCGAGCGAGGTCTTGAGCGCGCCGCAAATTTCCGGCGAAATCGTCGTGGCGCGTTCCGGCAACGGCAGAATCTCCGGTCTGAATGCGGCCAACGGCGAGCGCTTGTGGTTGTACGAGCGAGCGACGCCGACGCTGATCGTGCGCAACCACGCCGGCGTGGTGATCCGCAATGGTATGGTCTATGCGGGTTTTGCCGCGGGTCGGGTGGCGGCGATCGGCCTCAGCAAGGGCGTGGTGATCTGGGAGGCGGCGGTTTCGCAACCGCGCGGCAACACCGAACTGGAAAGGATTAGTGACATTACCAGCCTGCCGACGGTGGATGACACGCAAGCCTGTGCCGTGGCTTTTCAGGGGCGGCTGGTGTGTTTCGATGCAATCCAGGGCAATCCGCTGTGGACGCGCGATATTTCCAGCGACAAAGGGTTGACCCTGTTTGGCAAGTATTTATACCTGACCGACGCGGATGGCACCCTGTATACGCTGGATCGCAGCAGCGGTGCCACGCTGTGGAAGAACGAACAGCTGGCGCGGCGCGCCGTCACCGCGCCATATCTCTTTCCGGAACACCTATTGGCCGGTGATTATGCGGGCTATCTGCATCTGTTCAGCCGTCACGATGGCAGCATTGCCGCCCGCCTGGCAACCGATGGCAGCGCGATTCCCACTGCGCCAGTGTTGCTCGGCGACGGCGCGCTGGTGCAAACCCGTGATGGTCGCCTGATTTCGCTTGCGGTTAGTCGATGATGCTGCCCACTCTGGTTCTCGTCGGCCGTCCCAACGTGGGTAAATCCACGCTGTTTAACCGCCTCACGCGCAGTCGCGATGCGCTGGTGGCAGACCAGCCGGGGCTGACGCGCGACCGCCATTACGGTCGCGGCCGCGTCGGCGAACGTCCCTTTTTGGTGGTTGACACCGGCGGTCTGGAGCCGGTGATCAAGGAAGGCATCCTGCACGAAATGGCGAAACAGACGCGGCAGGCGGTGGACGAGGCCGATCTGGTGCTGTTCATCGTCGATGGGCGCGACGGCCTGACCCCGCACGACCGCATCATCGCGATGCAATTGCGCAAGAGCGGGCGCCCGCTTCTGCTGCTGGTGAACAAGGCGGAAGGGATGCAGCGGGCACGCGTGACCGCAGAATTCCATGAGCTGGGTCTGGGCGAACCGCTGCCCATTTCCTCCGCCCATGGCGAAAATGTGGCCGAGATGATAGAGCTGGCGCTGGACGAATTGCCCGCCGCCGAATTCGGCGATGAGGAGAAATCCGACCATCCTAGGCTTGCCATCATCGGCCGTCCGAACGTGGGAAAATCCACCCTTGTCAACGCCATTCTGGGCGAAGAGCGGGTCATCGCTTTTGACCAGCCCGGTACCACACGCGATTCTATCTATATCGATTTCGAGCGCGCCGGCAAGCAATACACTATCATCGACACCGCCGGTGTGCGCCGCCGCGGCAAGATCGACGAGGCGGTGGAGAAGTTCTCGGTGGTGAAGACGCTGCAGGCGATCGAGGATGCCAATGTGGTGGTGCTGGTGGTCGATGCGCGCGACCAGATCACCGAGCAGGATGCCCATCTGGCCGATTTTGCCCTGCAGGCAGGGCGCGCGCTGGTGCTGGCGGTGAACAAGTGGGACGGGTTGGACGCGTATCAGCGGGATACCGTCAAGCGCGACATCGAGCGCAAGCTGCATTTTCTCGGCTTCGCCAAACAGCATTTTATCTCCGCGCTGAAAGGCTCCGGGGTGGACGCGCTGCTGAAATCGGTGAACCAGGCCTATGCCGCCGCGATGGCCAAATTGCCCACCCCGCAACTGACCCGCGTGCTGGTGGCGGCGGTGGAGAAACAGGCGCCGCCGCGCGGCGGCATCTTCCGCCCCAAGATGCGCTACGCCCATCAGGGCGGCAGCAATCCGCCCCTGATCATCGTGCACGGCAGCGCGCTAGACAAAGTCCCGGCCAGTTACCAGCGTTATCTGGAGAAGTGTTTCAGCGATGCCTTTAAATTAAAGGGCACACCGCTGCGCATTGAATTCAAATCCGGCAAGAACCCGTTCGCCGACAAAGCCCCAAGGCCGCTTACCGAAAGCGAAGAGCGCTCCGCCCACCGCAAGCGCATCCGTGGGCGCAAACTGTACGGATAAAGTGGAAGCCGGCTTGACGGTGATGATTCTCGGCTGAAACCGCTTCCGCAGCGGGTTTTCGGACCAACCGATTATTCTGGCTTACAGCTTGATATTGAGGCCGGTCAGGAACACGGTGTCGCTGTGTTTGATGCCGCTGCCGGCATCGCTGCTGTATTTGTTTTGCAGGCTTAATGACAAACCCACAGTGCCGTTCAGCTTGAATATCAGGCTGCTGTAGAACACGGTGCGAAACTCGGCCAAATCCTCGGTGTTCGGGTAATAACTTAATTTCTGTTTGAGCAGGGTTTTATCGCCCAGTTTGTGTTCGGATTCTTCGCTCAACAGCAATTCGCTCTGGCTCACGCTGGGGCCGCTGATGCGGCGGGAATTGCTGCGCGACAGCCCGCCAAATATGTCGAATTTATTGGGTTCCTCCGCCAGCATGTGGTAACCCAGACCGCCGCCGCCGTTGCTGCGCAGCTTCAGATTGGCGAGGCGGTCGCGCTCAAATTCAAGCAGGCCGAAACTGAATACGCGACGGCTGAGATTACGGTCGTAACGCCCGCTTATTCTGGATTTGTCGGCAGTGATCTCGCCCTGGCTTTTGCCGTACAGCGCCGAGGCATACAGACTTGTCTTGTTTTGTTCGGTGGCGCGCGTTTCATCCACGGTCAGGGCGTAGGTGGTGGCGCTGGTATTCCCGGCGGAGCGGGAAAAAGCGATGTCCGCACTGCCTTGCCAAGCTCCGTCGACGGCGGCAGAAGCGGGGTTGGACAGGGAGGCGGCAAGGATTAAACAAGGAAGGGACGGGGGGGCGGGATTGCGCTCGAGCATCAGTTTTACGGACTTGGTTGAAAAAACGCGCATTTTACCCCGCGACGGCTGTCAGCCCAATCACGCGGCTGAAAGTTCGCATTAAATTGCACAGGGCCGCCGCCGCCAAAGACTATCGCGCCGCGTGGATTTCATTTACAGTGGCGGCGTTTCAATCACTTTAACGAGACAATAAAATGACTAACAAAGGGCAACAACTACAAGACCCGTTCCTCAACACCCTGCGCAAGGAACACATGCAGGTCGCGATCTATCTGGTCAATGGCATCAAGCTGCAGGGTCATATCGATTCCTTTGACCAGTATGTGGTGCTGCTGAAGAACACTGTCACCCAGATGGTGTACAAACATGCCATCTCGACCATCGTCCCCTCTCGCGCGGTCTCAATCCCTGCCGATGCAGAGTGATGTCTGAAGCAACGGCTGTTGCCAATACGGCGCTATTGGTTAGCCTTGATTTTGGCGCGCCGGATTACGCGGAAAGTCTGGAAGAACTGAATCTGCTGGCGGAAAGCGCCGGCGTGCGGGTGACCGCCCTGATCGAGGGAAAACGCCAGCGTCCCGATCCGGCTTTGTTTGCCGGCAGCGGCAAGGTGGAGGAGATCGCGGCACGGGTGGAGGAACTGGAAGCGCCGCTGGTCATCTTCAATCATGACCTGTCGCCCGCGCAGATGCGCAACCTCACCGCCAAAATCGGAACGCGGGTGATTGATCGCACCATGCTGATTCTGGATATTTTTGCCCTGCGCGCGCAAAGCCACGAGGGCAAAGTGCAAGTCGAGCTGGCGCAACTCAAATATCTGTCCACCCGCCTGGTCGGGATGAACATGGACATGGGGCAGCAGAAATTTGCCGTCGGCGCGCGCGGGCCGGGTGAGACGCAACTGGAGTTGGACCGGCGCAAGCTGGACCGGCGCGTGCATCTGCTGAATGACCGGCTGAAGCAGATCAAGCGTCAGCGCGAGCTGCAGCGTCGCAGCCGCAACCGTTCAGATGTGTTGTCGGTCTCCATCGTCGGCTATACCAACGCGGGCAAGTCCACCCTGTTCAATCGTCTGACCCACGCCGGCACCTATGTTGCCAACCAGTTGTTTGCGACGCTGGATACCACCGCGCGCAAGCTGTTCCTGCCGGGCGACAGTCCGCGCCAGGTGGTGTTGTCGGACACGGTCGGTTTCATTCGCCATTTGCCGCACGGTCTGGTGGCGGCCTTCCGCAGCACGCTGGAAGAAACCGCGCAGGCCGATCTGTTGCTGCATGTGGTGGACGTGAACAGTGCGGAACGCAACGACCAGGTGACCGAGGTGAACAAGGTACTGGCCGAAGTCGGCGCGCAGCCGATCCCGCAGATTGTGCTGTACAACAAGATCGATTTGCAGGGGATGGCGGCGGATGTCAGGCGCGACGAGTATGGTAATATCGCGGCTATTCAATTGAGTGCAAAAACCGGCGAAGGCATCGATCTGTTGCGCGATGCGCTGGCGGCGGTGCGCGATGCGCCGCCGTCAAAGAACGCGGCAGAAGAATGGCATCCATTAAACGAACACTAATGAAAAAGGCTTGAGATATGGGATTGAATGACCCGCAATGGGGCAAAAACAACAGTGGCGGACCGCCCGATCTGGAAGAGGTGGTGCGCAACCTGAACCGCAAGATCGAGTCAATGTTTGGCCGTTCCGGCGGCGGTTCCAGTTCCGGCAGCAAATCCCCTAACGGCGGGGGTTTTAGCGTGAGTCTGGGGCTGATCGTGCTGATCGTGGCCCTGGTCTGGCTGGCCAGCGGCTTCTACATCGTCGATGCGAGCCAGCGCGGTGTGGTGCTGCGCTTCGGCAAGTTGATTGAAACCACCGAGCCGGGACCTCGCTGGCATCTGCCTTATCCGGTCGAAACGGTGGAGGTTGTCAATATCAGCCAGGTACGCACGGTTGAGGTCGGCTACCGCGAGAACGTGAAGAACAAAATGCTGAAAGAGTCGCTGATGCTGACCGATGACGAGAACATCATCGACATCCAGTTCGCGGTGCAGTATTTCCTCAAGGATCCGGGTGCCTACCTGTTCAACAACCGGGCGCCGGACGAGAACGTGCGCCAGTCGGCGGAAACCGCGATCCGCGAAGTGGTCGGGCGCAGTAAGATGGATTTCGTGCTGTACGAGGGACGCGAGCAGGTCGCGGCGGAAACCACCCGGTTGATGCAGGACATCCTCGATCGTTATCAGTCCGGCATTCTGGTCAGCAAAATCACCATGCAAAATGCGCAGCCGCCGGAGCAGGTACAGGCGGCGTTCGACGATGCGGTGAAGGCGGGGCAGGATCGCGAGCGGCAGAAAAATGAAGGCCAGTCCTATGCCAACGATGTGATCCCCAAAGCCAAAGGCGCGGCCGCGCGGCTGATGGAAGAAGCGGCGGGTTACAAGCAAAGCGTGATCGCCAATGCGGAAGGTGATGCCAGCCGCTTCAAACAGATTCTGGCTGAATACGAAAAGGCGCCGCTGGTCACACGCGAACGCATGTATCTCGACATGATGCAGCAGATCATGACCAGCAGCAGCAAGGTGATGATTGACCAGAAAAACTCCAACGGCAGCCTATTGTATCTGCCTTTGGATAAATTAATGCAACGCACCGAGACAGGCGCGGGTGCCAACGCCACTGCGGCGGCGCCGGTCGAGCAAGCCGGTTTGCCGGCCAGCGAATTCGCGCCGGCGACGCGCGCGCGCGAACTGCTCCTCGGTCGTGAACGGGAGGCGCGCTAATGAAAACCGGAATTAGAAACTTTTTAGTGGGCGCGATCATCGCCATGGTGATGCTCAGCATGAGCACCTTTGTGGTCGATCAGCGCCAGGCGGCCATCGTGTTTCAGCTGGGCGAGGTGGTGCGCGTGGAAACCGCGCCGGGGCTCAATTTCAAGCTGCCGCTGGTGCAGAACGTGCGTTTCTTTGATTCGCGTATCCTGACCCTCGACACCGTTGATCCTGAGCGCTTCATTACAGCGGAAAAAAAGAACGTACTGGTCGATTCCTACGTCAAATGGCGCATCGTCGATGTGAAGCAGTATTACGTCAGTGTGGGCGGCGACGAGGCGCGGGCGCAGACACGCCTGTTGCAAACGGTCAATTCCTCCATGCGCGAGGAATTCGGCAAGCTGACCATCCATGACGTGGTGTCCGGCAAGCGCGACGAACTGATGCGTGTGGTGCAGGAAAAGACCGATAGCGATGCGCGCAGGATCGGGGTTGAAGTGCTGGACGTGCGTCTGAAGCGCGTCGATTTTCCGGTCGAGATCAGCGATTCGGTCTATCGTCGCATGGAAGCGGAGCGCAAACGCGTGGCCAATGAATTGCGCGCCACCGGTAACGCTGAAAGCGAAAAGATCCGGGCTGATGCCGACCGCCAGCGCCAGGTTACCTTGTCGCAAGCCTATCGCGAGGCGCAAAAGATCAAAGGCGAGGGCGATGCCCGGGCGACTGCGCTGTATGCCGCCGCGTTTGGCCGCAACACCGAATTCTTTTCCTTCTACCGTAGCATGGAAGCCTACAAGCAGACGTTCAAGGACAAGGGCGACGTGATGGTGCTGGATCCGAGCTCCGCCTTCTTCAAGTATCTGAAGAGCTCCGGCAAGTCCGGCCAGTAATTGACGATGCTTGATTTCTGGCTGGCCGCGCTGGGCTTGATGCTGGTGCTGGAAGGTCTGATGCCTTTTATTTTTCCCGGAGCATGGCGTGAAACCCTGCGCAATTTGGCGCAGTGGCAGGACGGGCAGGTGCGATTCCTCGGCCTGTCGCTGATGCTGAGCGGATTGTTGCTGATTTACTGGATTAGACAATGAACCTTAAAACCTCTGTGGCGAGGGTGGCGGCATGAAGTGGTTGTTGCCGGAATACATCCGGGACATGCTCCCGGACGAGGCATGGCGCATCGAGCAGATGCGCCGCGATGTTTTGCAACTGCTGCGCAGTTCCGGCTATCAACTGGTGGCGCCGCCGCTGATTGAATACGCCGAATCATTGCTGATTCGCGATAGCGTGGACATGGATTTGCGCACGTTCAAGCTGGTGGACCAATTGAGCGGCCGCACCCTGGCTTTGCGCGCCGACATCACGCCGCAGGTGGCACGCATTGATGCGCATCTGCTAAATCGTCAGGGCATCGCGCGTCTGTGCTACGCCGGCAGCGTGGCGCACACCCAACCGGTCGGTGTGATGAGCACGCGCGAGCCGTTGCAGATCGGTGCCGAGTTGTACGGCCACAGCGGGATCGAAAGCGATCTGGAAATCCAGCGCCTGATGTTGCAAGCGTTCTCCCTGCTGGGCATCCGCGATATTCATCTCGATCTGGGGCATGTCGATGTGTTCCAGGCTTTGCTGGCGGACGAGGAAGTTTCGGGCGAACTGGAGCGGGCGCTGTTCATCGCCCTGCAACAAAAAGATGTGCCGACTTTGCAGGGACTGGTGCGCACCCTGCCGGTGCCGGTGCAAAATGCCCTGCTCGCCCTGCCGCAACTGCACGGCGGTGCCGAAGTGATCGCGCGCTCGCGCAGCGTGCTGCCGCAACAGCCGCGCATCACCGCGGCATTGGCGCAACTGGAAAACGCCGCCCAACAACTGCAGCCACTGGCCGGCAGCATCGGCATCGATCTGGCCGAACTGCGCGGCTACCACTATCACAGCGGCATGGTGTTTGCCGTCTATCATCCGCGCAGCCACGACGCCATCGCCCTTGGTGGCCGCTATGACAACGTGGGCAAAACCTTCGGTCGCGCGCGTCCGGCCACCGGTTTTAGCATGGACCTCCGCCAGTTGTATCCTTTGCTGCCGCAGCAGGCGCAAGCTCGCGCGATTCTGGCGCCATACCGCGCCGACCCGGCGCTGGACGCGGCGATTGTCGCATTGCGCGAACAAGGGGAAATCGTGGTGATCGATCTGCTGGGCAAAGCCGAATATCGCTCCGAATTGAATTGTGATCGTGAACTGGTCTTGCGTGACGGCAAGTGGATCGTCGTCGAAGTCAAAAACTGAACTCTGGAAACAGGAAATAAAATGTCCAAAAATGTAGTGGTGATCGGTACCCAATGGGGCGATGAAGG
>PCWU01000106.1:0-3706 GCA_002787455.1 Gallionellaceae bacterium CG11_big_fil_rev_8_21_14_0_20_60_62
ATAGCGCTCCGGATTCACTTTAACCGACATCGGCTTGATCACTTTGCCGGTTTTGTGGTGTTTACCGTCCTTGGCAAAATCGCTGTTGTGGCAGCTGTTGGCGCAGGACATCTGCTCGCCATCCATCTCCACAACGCGCTCCCAATTCTGTTCCCCTTTGACCGGATCGGCTTTGCCGGCGCCTTCCGTCCGGTATTCCTGCAACAGGGCATCGCTTTCCGGGGTGGCGAAAGCCAGCGGTGACAGCAGCATGCTTAACGCGCACGCGGCGGCTACAAGTTTTTTCATGTTGATATCCCCTACCAGGTCAGCTTGACGCCGATGAGCATGCCGAGCGCACCCAGCTCGGCCAGTGCGGCATGGCTGGTTTTAGTGGATGAACCGGCTGATTTGAGCACCGCATAGCCGAGCATCGAAGCGCCTGTCGCGCCCAGAATCACGTGCAGATTATCCGGATCAGTCCAGCCGTCTTCGAGGTGGAAATCATTCCAGTGCACGACAAACCCGGAAGCCACCGTCGCGGCGGCGAGCACGCCGGTCACCTTGCCTGCCGTGCCGTGAAAGCCATTCCGGTTGCGCGGGCCGGTGGTGTTATCGTCGCTCGGCGGGCTGATCGCAGTGGCGGCGGCCCCGACCAGGGTGGCCAGGCCGAGCACCAAGTGCATATTGCTGCCCGTTAACCAGGGCGGATCGAATTCCGGTTGCGCGGCAACGGCGGGGGCGGCATTGGCGCGCACCACGCCGGCGTTCTCGGCCAGCATCAGCGGCAACGCTTGTTGCGCGTATTCCTGCGCCGGCGTCAACAGATCGAGTGACTCATTTTCCCCTGCCAATGCAGCCCCGGCTAAAACCAGCCAAGCCAAACAGGCCAGCCCCAATTTACGGTATGACTTCATACTTCCACCTCTCCCCATGATTGAACACTGTTACTTTTATGTCTCACCGCGACTCCTCATGCAACATCTTGCGCTTCATTCCGGTCACCATCGCCCGCAGCAGATTTTCGCGGTGCTGAATGCTCCCTTGCACTACGCCAAGCAGATGCAGCGGAATCAGGACCAGAATGGAATTCACCAGCCAGTGATGGCTATGGCGGAAAAAATAAGCGCTGTCATCCCCGACCCGGTTGGCCAGAAACCACAGCGGCCCCTCGAAATCGACGGTTCCCAAAGTCAACAAGCCGGAGGTGAAAATCGCCGCCAGCAAAGCCAGCAAAGCGAACACCATCAGCGCGCCCGCCGGGTTGTGGCCGTAGTAATGCGCCGGGGTGCCGCCGCGCAGCGAGCGCACATATAAAAGGGTTTCCCGCGCTGAAAAAATGAACGACTTGAAGCGCGCATAGCGGCTGCCGGCAAACCCCCAGACGACGCGGAACAGCAACAGCGCGATCAAGGCGTAAGCCAGCCAGACATGCAGAGTCAGCAGACGGACTTCGGCGGTCAGGTAGGACAAGGCAAAGCCCAACACCAGCAACCAGTGAAACAGCCTCACCGGGATATCCCATACTTTGATGGACTGCGTTTGCGGGTTGATTGAACTCATTTTGCGATTAAGGTCGTGGCCAAAGGCGGCGCGATTGTATGCCTTGTTTTGCCGTTGTAAAGCCTCTGCTCAAAATAAATAATCACTACGCAAACAGGCCTGGGCTGCAGTGATTTTGTGGGGGTTGGCTAGAACAGCCTGGCAAAAACCAATTTCTCGAATTCATCCAACGGCACCGGCCGGCTGAACAGATAGCCCTGAAAGCTGGCGCAACCATAGCGGTAGAGACAGTCGAACTGCGCTTCGGTCTCGACCCCCTCCGCGATGATGTCCAGCTCGAAATTCATCCCCAGGTCGATCATTGTCATCACCATCACCCGGTCCGCCCGGTCGGTGTCGATCTCGCGCACGAAGGACTGGTCGATCTTGAGCTGGTCCAGGGGCAGGCGTTTCAGATAGGCCAGCGAGGAATAGCCGGTGCCAAAATCGTCCATCGCAAAGTGCACCCCGATTTCTTTCAGGGCTTTCATTTTGTCGATCGAGGCATCAATGTCGTCCAGCACCACGCTTTCGGTCAGCTCGAGTTTCAGCAACAAAGGATTGATGGCATGGCGCTGCAGCGTTGCTTTCACCTGATCGACAAAGTCCGGCCGGGTGAACTGGCGCGCGCTGACATTCACTGCCAGAGTCAGATCGCGCAGCACGCCAAAATATTGCCAGCGCGCGATCTGTGCGCAGGCCTCGTCCAGCACCCATGCCCCGATCTGCAGGATCAGCCCGGTCTCCTCCGCCAGCGGGATAAACTCGCCGGGTGCCACCATGCCGCGCTGCGGATGTTGCCAGCGCAACAAAACCTCCGCGCCCAGCACCTTCCTGCCGGCATCGACTTGCACCTGGTAGAACAGGTTGAACTCGCCATGTTCGAGCGCATCGCGTAATTCGCTCTCCAGCGCGGCACGGCGCTCGATGCTCTCCTGCATGACGGGGTCGAAGAATCGAACCACATTGCGTCCGGCTTCCTTGGCCCGGTACATGGCAATATCGGCCGACTGCAGCAACTCCTCCACCCCCCTCTCCCGGCCATCGAACAGGGTTACGCCAATGCTCGATGAACAATGATGGGTAAGCGCCTCCCTCTGGTTCGCATCCGCCATCTCGCGCTGCAGAAGGTAAGGTTCCGCCAGTCCGGTGCGAATCTTTTCCGCCACCGTCTCGGCTTCCAGCGTGGCTTCATCCCTGTTCTCGGACAGCCGCTCCAGCATCACCACGAATTCGTCTCCACCGATTCTGGCGGCACTGTCGCCCTCGCGGATGCAGCCCAGGAGGCGGTGCGCGACTTCGACCAGCAACTGGTCGCCGATATCATGCCCGTGCAGATCGTTCAGCGTCTTGAACTGATCGAGATCGAGGAACATCAGCGCGCCGTGATGACGGGTGCGCGCCGCGGCGGCGAGCGCGCGGCCGAGCCGGTCCTGCAACAGGCGGCGGTTGGGCAAGGCGGTGAGCGGATCGAAGAAGGCCAGATCGTGCATCTGCTGTTCCATCTGTTTGCGCTCGGTCACATCATGCACTATGGAGAACAGCACCCTGCTTCCGCCCATCTCGACCGGCGAAGAATATATCTCGACCGTGCGCACCTCGCCGCTGGCCAGGCGATGCGGAAAAACAAAATAGTTGCGTTCTTCGATCAATGCCTGGCGCCGTTCTTCCGCGATTTCTGCCGGCGACTGCTGATTGATCTGCCCGATATTCATTTGCCGCATCCGGTCAATGGCATAACCATAAAAGCGGGAGGCGGCCGGATTGGCGCTCACGATCTGTCCGCTATCCGGCTCGATCAATAGCATCGGCGACGAATGCCGCTCAAACATGGAACGGAAGCGCGACTCGCTCTGCCGCAGTTCACTGGTGCGAATCTCAACCTTGCGTTCCAGCCGTTCGTTGCTGCGCGCCAGCACGCGTGCCATGCGTTCGCGTTGTAACTGGTTCCGGCGCAAGCGCCGGTTCATTCCGCCGAGATAGAGCAGCGCCGCAACCCCCCCCAGCAGCAACAGCAGGCCGCCGACAATCAATTCCAGCGCGTATTTGCGCGCCACATCGCGCAGCCTGAATTCCCGGTTGGGCTGATCCAGGTATTGCAGGCGCTGCATGATCGCCTCCGCCGCCGCGTAGTTGCCGGCGGGCGCGAAGGCGTAATAATTTCCCTGCACGGCAGCCCGCTCAT
>PCWU01000106.1:3720-4152 GCA_002787455.1 Gallionellaceae bacterium CG11_big_fil_rev_8_21_14_0_20_60_62
CCCTTTGCGGAAAGACACCGGCCGGCTGGGGATTCAGCAGCTTGATTCGCGCCAGATCGAGCTTGCCCTCGCGCGCCATGCTTTCCAGAATGCCGCTACGCACAAAACCGGCATCGGCGTTTCCCGCGAGCACTTCCTGCACCACTTTGTCATGCGGCATGCCGGTGTAGAGGGTCCCCGCCAGTTCGCCAATATCGATGCCGGTTTTATACAGCTCCCAGCGCTGCATCAGGAATCCGCCGAACGATTCGGCAAAAGTGGCAGCGACCTTTTTGCCGAGCAGGTCTTGCAGTTCATCCATGTCCGCACGGTCGGCGCGGGCGAAGATGACACCGCCGAACTGGCTCACCGGATGTCCCTCGGCCAGCGGCATCAGGGTGGCGATGGCAGACAACCTTTGGTCGAGCCGGCGGGCAAGATAGAACTCCGGAT
>PCWU01000106.1:4170-5761 GCA_002787455.1 Gallionellaceae bacterium CG11_big_fil_rev_8_21_14_0_20_60_62
GGTTGCCAGCGCTGGCGCGTCTGCTCCAGATCGCGGAAGGCCAGCACGCCGACGCGCAATTCCTGAACCTGTGCCAGGGCGTGAGACACCGCACCGGTCAACAACAGGGCAGCCAGCAACGAGACAAACAAACGGTGCCAGTTCATTCGGCAACTCTTCCCGGTTTCTGCAAAAAATGCGCGGCCTCATCCGCCGGCACCGGTTGACTGAACAGATAGCCCTGGTATTCCTCGCAGCGCAGTTCGCGGATGAATTCGAGTTGCTCCATCGTCTCCACCCCTTCGGCC
Source organism: Gallionellaceae bacterium CG11_big_fil_rev_8_21_14_0_20_60_62 (assembly GCA_002787455.1). GTDB lineage: Bacteria > Pseudomonadota > Gammaproteobacteria > Burkholderiales > Gallionellaceae > Sideroxyarcus. Next base: position 4,458 of record PCWU01000106.1, read on the forward strand.
ACCACTTTCATGCCGAGCGCATGCGCCATCGCGGCGGTTGCAGTGACGATGCTGCGGTCGTTCAGGTCGGTGGCGATATCGCGCACGAAGGACTGGTCGATCTTCAGGGTCTGCATCGGCAATTGCTTGAGGCGGCTCAAAGACGAATAGCCGGTACCGAAATCGTCCAGCGCCAGATTGAACCCGGCCGCATGCAAACGTCCAAGCAGGGCCGCGCTGTCGGTTTCCGCCTGCATCAGCAAGCTTTCGGTCAGTTCCAGTTCGATGTGGCGGGGATCCAGCCCGCCCTCCTGCAGGATGCGCTCGATCTGCGCAATCAAACCGGCTTCGCGGAACTGGGCGGCGGAAAGATTCACCGCCACCGGCACGATACGGTAGCCCTGCGATTGCCACAGGCGCTGTTGCAGCACGGCCTGGCGCAGCACCCAATCGCCGATGCGATGGATCAGACCGCACTGTTCGGCAACGGGAATGAACACCGCCGGCGAGATCAAACCTAATTGGGGGTGGCGCCAGCGCAACAGCGCCTCCAACCCGACCACCCGGTCTTCGGCCAGCGCAACCTTGGGCTGGTAATACAGCATGAATTGCTGCTGCTCGATGGCGCCGCGCAGGTCGCTTTCCAGCTGCTGCCGTTCCACCGCCTTGCGATTCATCGCTTCTTCGTAAAAGGCGAAACGGTTGCGCCCGCTGTCCTTGGCGCGGTACATCGCCAAGTCGGCGTTGCGCATCAGCTCGACCTTGTTCGCGCCGTCATTTGGGAACAGGCTGATGCCGATGCTGGCGGCGATATGCACGGTATGGCCGCCGACCTCGAAACCGTCGCCCAGCACGGCAAGCATTTTTTCCGCCACAAAACTGGCTTCGGCCTCGCCGCTGATCTCGGTGAGCAGGGCGATGAACTCGTCCCCGCCCAGACGCGCAATCGTGTCGGAGCGGCGCAGACAGAGTTTGAGCCGCTCCGCCACCTGTTGCAGCAAACCGTCGCCGACATCATGCCCGAGCGAATCGTTGATGTTTTTAAAATGATCAAGATCGATGAACAGCATCGCCAGCAGGCTTTGATGGCGATTCGCCTGCGCGATGCCCTGCTCGACACGGTCGGCCAGCAGATTGCGGTTGGGCAAGCCGGTCAGCGTGTCGTAACTCGCCAGCCGCTCCATTTGCGCTTCTTCCTTCTTGCGTTCGGTGATGTCGATGAAGAGGGCGATATGGTGGGTCAGTTTGCCCTGCGCGTCGGTCACATTGCTGATCGAGAGCCATTCGGGAAACACCTCGCCGCTTTTGCGCCGGTTCCAGATCTC
>PCWU01000138.1:0-1158 GCA_002787455.1 Gallionellaceae bacterium CG11_big_fil_rev_8_21_14_0_20_60_62
GCCTTCCACGGTGCGACCAGATGATCCCACAGTTCGTTGTCGCTATCCTGCGCCGGCTGGGGTTGTTTGCAGTGCGGGCACAGCGTGCGCACCAGGCGCTGCGCCATGATGCCCAGCAGGGTGGCGTTGATCAAATAGGACGGCACGCCAAGATCGAGCAGGCGGGTGATGGCGGAGGGCGCATCGTTGGTGTGCAAAGTGGAGAGCACCAGGTGGCCGGTGAGGGCGGCCTGGATCGCCATGTCGGCAGTCTCCAGATCGCGTATCTCGCCCACCATGATAATGTCCGGATCCTGCCGCATCAGGGCGCGTACCCCCTCGGCGAAGCCCAGATCGATGCCTGCCTGCACCTGCATCTGGTTGAACGCGGGCTCCACCATTTCGATCGGATCTTCCAGTGTGCAGACATTCACTTCCGGCGTCGCCAGACTCTTGAGCGTGGAATACAGGGTGGTGGTCTTGCCGGAACCGGTGGGGCCGGTGACGAGGATGATGCCGTTGGGTTGCGAAGTCATTTTCTGCCAGCGCGCGCGGTCATCGTCGGAAAAACCCAATTCGGAGAAGTCGCGCACCAGCACTTCCGGATCGAAGATACGCATGACCAGTTTTTCGCCAAAAGCCGTGGGCAGCGTGGAAAGACGCAGCTCGATCTCCTGCCCGTCTTCGGTGCGCGTTTTGACCCGGCCGTCCTGCGGCCGGCGTTTCTCCATCAGGTCCATGCGCCCGAGCAGTTTGATGCGGCTGGTCATTGCGGTGACAACCGACATCGGCAGTTGATGCACCTGATGCAGTACACCGTCGATGCGGAAGCGCACCAGGCCGATTTCGCGGCGGGGCTCGATGTGAATATCGGAAGCGCGCTGGTCGAAAGCGTACTGCCACAGCCAGTCCACGATGTGCACGATGTGCTGGTCGTCGGCGTCGAACTGTTTCTTGGTCTTGCCCAGTTCGACCAGTTGCTCGAACGAGGCGAGGTTGGAGGAGCTTGTCGTGGCCCTGGTTGCGCTCTTCACCGAGCGCGCCAGATTGTAAAACTCGACCAGGTAGCGGTTGATGTCGGTCGGCGAAGAGATCACCCGGCGGATGTTTTTGCGCGAGGTGTGTTCAAGCGTGCTTTCCCACGCGCGCAGGAAGGGTTCGGCCGTCGCCACCACCAGA
>PCWU01000138.1:1176-3086 GCA_002787455.1 Gallionellaceae bacterium CG11_big_fil_rev_8_21_14_0_20_60_62
TGAGGGGGTCGATGTGAAAATACTCCAGCCCGAATTTCTTTGCCATCCACTCGGTCAGAAACTCCAGCGTGAGTTTGCGGTGGTGGGGGGTTTGCGATTTCCAACCCCTGTCGGAGATGACCGTCAGCGGATGTGTATCCTCCCGGTGGATGCGGCGCTCGGCAATGAGCGCATCGGCATCGGACTGGCTGACCATGCCGTCGGTAACCAGCAGACCGAGCAATTCGGCGAGTTTGAGTTTGTGATCTGCGGCTTGTTGTGCAGCCATGTTCACGATCCCGCGTAACGGCAATGATTGTTTGCCGTTAAATTATTGGTGGTGGGGTGCAACCCCGTATCAATTCGATTCTCTGCAACGCGCACTAGCCACTAAAGGCGGGTGCGGAAACTTGCAAGAACCCCTTGTCTGTGCAGCATCTTATCAGGAATTCCCTTGGTTGTTTTACCAGCGGTAGAGTGGTTGCGGACGCGGGTTTAATTGCGCGTTTGGGAATTGAACCCGGGCCCATCTCATTATGTTGAAAGTTAGAGCCGCATCTTTATCGGCAGAGTTAATTTTGAAATTGCCCGCTTCAGTTTCTGGCGAAGTGAATTAGGGGTTCAAATTGCCCCTGATCTGCAGCTCGTAATGCAACGAGGTAACGATTGCGAACATCGCCAGGTGTTGCCAAAGATGCACCACCCCAAGTAAATCTGGGCTGTCCAAGTTGCATGACGAGCATGTCAGCCATCAAGCGTGCGTGACGTCCATTGCCGTTAGGAAACGCGTGAATCCAAACCAACTGATGATGGAATCGCACGGCCAACTCGTCAGGACCAAATACTTTGTGTTCAATCTGGTACTGAGTGTTCTCAAGCAAGTTACGCATCTTCACCGTGACTTGATTCCAGTCAACCCCGATGTTTTTATTGCTAGACCGGAATGTGCCAGCCCATCGCCAAGTCTTATCGAACATCTTGCGGTGCAATTCACGAACGAAGCCTTCATCGAGTAAGTTGCGTTTTTTCTGGCGTGAAGCCCAATGAGCTCCCTGCAAAATATTTGCCTCCTCCCAAGCGTTTAGATCTGCCTGAGTGGTGATGTGTGTCGGCACGAGTCCGGCAGCCTCGTCAGGATCAAGCGGGGTGGCTCCTGTTGCGTATTGAAATTCCATTAGTAGCGCCTCACCACAACTCTCTGCGCGAGCCGTCGAGTATTTCTTTAGCCAGCAATTCTATTTGAACATCGCTCAATGAGCCTTTTACCAACTGGTCTTCCAGCGACATAGAGTGCGAAACTGGGCGTATGCGTTCACGGGCGACCTCTGTAGCCCTATCCCGCAAGCGCTGCTCCAGCGATGTTCGAGGGACAAGTGCATACTGCAATTCACAATCAAGCGCTTGAGCAAGTTTGCGCAAGCTAGCGAGCGTGATCGCATCATCGGCTTCTGCCTTTTCTAGTTTGCGAACACCTGCTGGGGACATTCCCAAGCGTCGTGCAAATGCCGATGCCGACATTCCTAGCGCATCACGGATGGCATGTACCCAGCCTGCCTGTGGGCGCGCAGGCAGAGCGCTCGCCCGCCAGTTGGCGAGCAGCGTGTCCATTTGTCGCAGTTGAAGTTCTCGAAATCGCTTATTCATGATACTCAAAGGTTCTGTTGTGTGATGCAAATCGTAACCTATAGGATTCATAAAAGCAATAAATATAAAATCTATAGGTTTTATATGAATATTGAAAAAAGAACCCAAAGGTTGTGCATGTCTATTTTTTAGGTGGCCTAAGTCACTTATGGGCACCTCTAATAATCGATTTTCTGTACCCAGCCAAACAAAGAAGTGGCCTCGGTATTTCGGACAGCGCGTTAAGTGGTAGCCTTGCCCAACCCAAGCCGTGAAGATCACGGCAACCAGAGGAGCAAGCGCATGAG
>PCWU01000076.1 GCA_002787455.1 Gallionellaceae bacterium CG11_big_fil_rev_8_21_14_0_20_60_62
CCCAGCCCAGGGTGTGGCCGAAGTAGCGGCGAAAATCTTCCATGACGCTGATCGCGTCGGTGCCCAGCGGCGGCTGGCGCATGATGCTGTGCTGTTTGGGGATAAAGGGATTGGCGGGGGTATTCACAATAATTTCCTGAAATTGAAGTACGGCGAGGTGGTGATTCTAACAAATAAGCGCTCCCTCGGCTGGCCTCGGCAAGCCTCCTGCGCTCAAGTCGGGGGAAAAACGCTTATTCGGAACGGCGCATCGTGCCGCCGGCATCCGGAGTTCCGCCGCCCACGCTGATCACGCGTTGCAAATCCATCGGGGCAGGCAATTTGAGCAGGCGGTAGAGGTTGCTCAGATTTTTTCTAAACAGCCGATCAAAAGAGGAAACACTCTGCGCGGAATTGTAGTCGCCGAACCACCAGAACCAATCGGAGCCCTCGCAGTCGGCCAGCTGCTCGGTCGCCAGACGCATTTCTTCGGCATTCAGACGTCCGCTGTTGGTCACGATATCGTAGCTGCGCTTGGCTTCACACAGCAGGTCCCAGCCGCGGTTTTTGTCCGGCGAGCCGATCCAGGTGCTGAACGTGCCATACACCCAGCTCCCTGCCACCAGCTGCTTCAGGCGGCCCGCCGTCGCGCGCCGGTTGGTTGATTCGGTGATCTCGACCTGCTCGCCAAAGGTTGTCGTGACGATTTGGGGATGCTGTTCCAGCCTGCCATACAACTCCGACAGGAAATAGTAGCCATTATAGGGATAGTATTCCCAGGCGTTCTCGCCATCGAGGATGATAGACACCACCGGATCCTGCTCACCCTGGTGCAGACGGAGAATCTCCTCCAACTGGTGAATAAAATCCTTGGCTGCATCGTCACCGCGCCATTTCGCGTATTCGAAGCCGATGCGGTCGGACAGGTGATCGTCACGGAAAAAACAATAAACCGGTTTGGCGGCGCCTTCGGACAAATAAGGCTTGTACAAGTAACTCGATTTGTCGGGTAGGCCTTTGCCGTTGGTTTCGCGTTGCAAGCTGTGCGCCAGCACCGCCTGACCGGTGGCTGTCCATTTGAATCCCTGCTCCGCCAGCAGCTTGAGTGTCGCCCGCGACAGGCTGCCTTCGGAAGGCCATACGCCCTGCGCATCCATGCCGAAGTTGGCACGGTGGCTTTCCACCGCGCGCGCCAAATGCGCCTGCGCGCGGCGCAGCCCGCCGGGGTAGTAACCGGCCTGGGGCAAGGGCGCATTGGGTTCGCTCTCGCGCGCCGAATGGAAATCCAGCAATAAGGGCAGGATGGGATGATTATAGGGCGTGGTGGAAAGCTCGACCTGGCCGCGCTGGGCCAGCGCACGGTAACGGGGAATGATGCCTGCTATCAATTCGCCGATTAGCTGGAACAACTCCATCCGTTCGGCAAAAGTGAACTGGCTACCCTTGCTCATCAGGCGCGCCACCACCTCGCTGCTGCGCCGCACCGACTCACCCATCCACACCAGGTGGTACCAAACCAGCAGGTCGGACAAATACTGTCCCGACAGATAGGTCACGCTCTCGCGCCCGTGCCCTTCCATCATTTTTTGCAGGTCAAACAGATGCTGGTAGGCCCGGTACGGCTGCAACATTTTGGTGTGATTGCTTTTGAAGCAGCTATCCAGGATATGCAAGCGTTCCTGCTCGTTCAGCCCATCCAGATGCTCGCGGCACATCAGCCTAAGCAACTTGTCGCGAATCTGTCCGGATTCGAATTGCTGCGCGTAATCGAGCAACTGCTCGGCCAGAATCGGGACGAAATTCACCACCGCCTTTGCTTTGGGATGCTGTTCCAGGTGATACGCCATATCGGTGTAATCCTTCATGGCATGCAGATAAGTCCACGGCAGGACAAACTCGCCATTCAGGTAATCGCGGTAATCGGGCTGGTGCATATGCCAGCACAACACCAGTTTCAGTTTTTTCTCGGTATGTTTCTTGCGGTGTGGCATAGGTATTGTCGGATTAATCTTGGGAAAGGCGCCCGGGCCATGGATGAGCACGGGCGCGCGCAGAAGAAAAAAGGATTACCCGGTTTTTTGCGGTACTCCGGTCGAATTGCGCCAACCTCGCGCATTTCCTTGTCCGTGTTAAACCGCGCAAACCGGCGGCCAATAAATTCTACCTGACGTGATGAATGGATTGGCCGAGCATATCCGGCGTAACCAGCGTAACACCGCCTTGCGAAACATGGAAACGCTTGGCATCTTCCTCGCGGTCAAAACCGATCTGCATGCCGTCCGGGATATCGCATTTGTTATCCAGCACGACTCTGCTCAATTTTACATTGTGGCCGATACGGCAACCGGACAAAATCACCGAATCCTTGACCACACTGCGCTCGCCTACGCGCACATCCGAAAAGAGCAGCGAATGCTGCACGCTGGCGCCGCTGATGATGTCACCGCCGGAAACCATGGAATCGATTGCCTCGCCGCGCCGCCCCTCGTCATTGAACACGAATTTGGCCGGCGGCAACTGCTCCTGATAGGTCCAGATCGGCCAGGTTTTGTCGTACAGATCCAGATCGGGCACCACATTGACCATTTCCATATTGGCTTCCCAGTAGGCGTCTATCGTTCCCACATCGCGCCAATAGGCCTGCACGCCGTCTTTCACCCCGACACAGCTGTGCTCGTAGCGGTGCGCATATACGCGATAACGTTCGATCAGGTAAGGAATGATGTCGTGGCCAAAATCATGGGTGGAACTTTTGGTGTCGGCATCGCGCACCAGTTGTTCGTACAGAAACTTGGCGTTGAACACATAAATGCCCATGCTGGCCAGCGCCCGGCCCGGTTTTCCCGGCAGTTCTGTCGGGTGCGCCGGTTTCTCGGAGAATTTGACGATACGGTCTTCCTCGTTCACCGTCATGACACCGAATCCTGTCGCTTCCGCCACCGACACCTCAATGCAGCCGATCGTCATATCGGCATCGCTGCGCACATGCTCCGCCAGCATTTCGCCATAATCCATCTTGTAGATATGGTCGCCCGCCAGGATCACGATGTGCTCCGGATTGTAACCGCGCAGAATGTCGATATTCTGGAACACCGCATCGGCGGTGCCGCGATACCACTCCTCCTGGATACGCTGCTGCGCCGGCAACAAAGCGACGAACTCGTTAAATTCGCCGCGCAGGAACCCCCATCCCTTCTGGATGTGCTCGATCAGGCTGTGCGCCTTGTACTGGGTGACCACCCCGATGCGGCGGATGCCGGAGTTGATGCAGTTGGACATTGGGAAATCGATGATACGAAACTTGCCGCCGAACTGCACCGCCGGTTTGGCATTCCAGTCAGTCATATTGTGCAAGCGGCTGCCGCGCCCGCCGGCCAGCACCAGCGCGACGGTGTTCTTGGTCAGGGTGCTGATGAAACGTGGTGAATGCATATCCTTTGCCATATTGCCCTCCGTGTTTAGCTTTCGAGTATTTTGTTATAAAGATCAAGATAAAGCTGCGCGCTGTGGCGCCAGCCCACATCGCGCTGCATACCGTTGCGCTGGATGCGCCGGAATGTCTGCGGATCGCGGTAACACTCGATCGCCCATTTGATCGTCTGCTGCAGCGCTTGCGCGCCAGGGTCGTCGAATATAAATCCGCTACCGCCTTCCAGGCTGGCATTCACCACCGAATCGGCCAAGCCCCCGGTGCGGCGCACCACCGGCGGGGTGCCGTAGTGCATGCCGTACATCTGGTTCAGTCCGCACGGTTCGAAACGCGAAGGCATCAGGAAGATGTCCGCTCCGGCCATGATCTGGTGCGACAGCGGTTCATCGAAACCGATGGTGACCGATACGCGCCCGGCGTAACGTTGCTCCAGTTGCCGATAGCGCCGTTCGAAGTCCGCATCGCCGCTGCCCAGCACCGCCAGTTGCGCGCCGCTTTCCAGCAGCGCGGGCAGGCATTCCAGCAACAGATCCAGCCCCTTCTGGTAGGTCAGGCGGCTGACCACCCCGAGCAGAGGCACATGCTCGTCCACTGCCAGCCCCAGCCGATGCTGTAACGCCAACTTGCCCTGTGTCTTGCCGGACAAATCATTGGCGTCGTAGCGCGCGGTCAAGTGTTTGTCGGTTTGCGGATTCCACTCTTCTTCGTCGATACCGTTGAGGATACCCGACAGATGCGACTTGCGAGCGGTGAGCAGACCCTGCATACCGTAACCCATTTCCGTCGCCTGAATCTCGTGCGCATAGGTCGGACTGACCGTTACGATGTGGTCCGCGTACTGCAAGCCCGATTTGAGGAAAGACAGGTTGCCGTGGAATTCCACCCCGTGCATATGAAACATCTGCTGCGGAATCTCCAGCGCCTTAATCCAGTCGCGGTCAAAATTGCCCTGGAAAGCGATGTTGTGGACCGCCATGATGCTTTTCGCGTGTTGTCCGCCCAGAGCGTGCAGATAAGCGGGCACCAAACCGGTCTGCCAGTCGTTGCAATGCACCACCTCAGCCTGCCAGTCCAGCGGACTCTGTGCGCTGCCCAACAGTGCAGCCACTTTGGCCAATAGGCCAAAACGCATCGGGTTGTCCGGCCAGTCGCCGCCCAGATGGTACTGGTAAGGACCCGCCACGCGGCAGAAATACTGCGGCGCGTCCAGTACATAAACCGGCACCCCGGTATCCGGCATCTTTGCGGTCAGCAGTCGGATCTTCGGTTGCCCCGCAAACACCGAAAAGGTGGCAGCCACTTTCTTCGCTTTAAGGCTGTCCAAAACCTGGCTGTAACCGGGCAACAACAGGCGCACATCCTGCCCCAGCACCTGCAGGGCGGCAGGCAGGGAGGCGCTGACATCGGCCAGACCGCCGGTCTTGACCAGCGGATGCACTTCGGAAGTGGCGAACAGAATACGTGTCATGATTTTTGCCGGAGCGATTTGTAATGGTTGACAAGCCCGTTGGTCGAGGCGTCATGGCCGCTCACCCGGGCACCGTCGCGCAGTTCGGGCAGAATATTGGAAGCCAATTGCTTGCCCAGTTCCACTCCCCACTGATCAAAGGAATTGATGTTCCAGATCACCCCCTGCACGAAGATCTTGTGTTCGTACAACGCGATCAGCCGGCCCAACGTGCGCGGCGTCAGGCGCTCGAACATAATCGAGTTGGTAGGCTTGTTGCCGGCGAACACCTTGTGCGGCAACAGCATGGCGATACTGTCCGCATCCATGCCGGCCGCTTCCAGTTCGGCGCGCGCTTCGTCCGCGCTCTTGCCTTTCATCAGCGCTTCGGTCTGTGCAAAATAGTTGGAAAGCAGGGTCGCATGATGCTCACCCAGCGGATACTGGCTGTTCGCAGGCGCGATGAAATCGGCCGGGATTATCTGCGTGCCCTGATGGATCAACTGGTAATACGCGTGCTGGCCGTTGGTGCCGGTGCCGCCCCACAGCACCGGGCCGGTGGCGTAATCCACCGCATTGCCCTGCCGGTCCACATATTTACCGTTGCTTTCCATGTCGGCCTGCTGGAAATAAGCGGTGAAATATTCCAGCGACTGGTCGTAAGGCAGGATGGCATGGGTCGCCGCGTCATGGAAGTTGCGATACCACACGCCGAGCAGCGCAAGAATGACCGGCATGTTCTGCGCCAGGGGCGCAGTGCAGAAATGCCGGTCCATGTCGTCGGCGCCGCGCAGCAATTCTTCGAAATGCTCCATACCGACATACAGGGCGATGGACAAGCCGATGGCTGACCACAGGGAATAACGCCCGCCCACCCAGTCGGAGAATTCGAACATGTTGTTCGGGTCGATGCCGAACGCCGCCACCGCCTGTGCATTGGTGGAAAGCGCGACGAAATGCTTTGCCACCTGGCTCGCGTCGCCCGCGTGTTGCACCAGCCAGTCACGGGCGGAACTCGCATTCAGCAAGGTTTCCTGCGTGTTGAAAGTCTTGGACGCCACGATGAACAGGGTGGTTTCCGGATCCAGTCCGGCCAGACAGGTCGTAATGTCAGCCCCGTCCACATTGGAAACAAAATGCGCGCGCAGCCTGGGTGAGGCATAGGGTTGCAAGGCGCGGCATACCATCAGCGGCCCTAGATAGGAGCCGCCAATACCGATGTTCACCACATCGGTGATCGGCTTGCCGCTATAGCCGCGCCACACTCCGTTGCGCACACTGTTGACAAACAGGCGCATCTTTTCCAGCACATGCCTGACCCCGGTCAGCACGTCGATGTTGTCCAGCCGGATCGGTGCGTGCGCAGGATCAACCGCCGCGCGCAACGCGGTGTGCAACACGGCACGCCGCTCGGTGAAATTGATTTTTTCCCCGCCGAACATCCGGTCGCGCCAGGCGGCAACCTGCGCCTGCTCGGCCAAAGCCAGCAACAGGCGCATCGCCTCGTCGTCGATCAGATTCTTGGAGTAATCGAGCAGCAGATCATCGAATCGCAACGAATACCGGGCGAACCGCTGCGCATCTCCGACGAAAGCCTCGCGCAGGGAAAAATCCTGTAATGCCGATTGATGTTGCTGTAACGCTTGCCAGACTGGAGATTGGGTCAATTGGGACATAACAAAACCTATCTAATCCTGCTTTGAATTTAACGGGCATAACACTTGCCATGCCTGGTGATGAAATACGCCATGCCCGTTCCCTCTCCCCAACCCTCTGGTGAAACCACCAGCCATTCGACTAAGCACGATAAAACCGTGCAAGTCGCTGGTTATTCCGCAAGCGGGCGAGGGAGCGAACAAATCGCTGGGCAAATTTCACGTTAACGCATCCGCTCAAGAACGATACCAGCCAGCGGGGGCAGTATTACCTCGATTGATTGATCCATGCCATTGCATTTCTCGTCGCTGGTGTAGAGACCAAAACCGTTGCCGCTGTTGGAACCGCCGTAGTAGCGCGAATCGCTGTTGAAAATCTCGCGGTAGCCACCTTTACGCGGTACACCGATACGATAACCCGCACGCGGCACCGGCGTGAAATTCAGCGCCACAATCACCTCTGAGCCATCGCGCGCGATGCGCCGATAGACCAGCACCGACTGGTCGGCATTGTTGCAATCCACCCAGGCAAATCCCTCGTGCGAAAAATCCAGCTCGTGCAGGGCGGGCACCTCCAGATACAGGCGGTTCAGGTCGCGCATCATGGTCTTTATCCCGTTGTGCTCGTGCCGCTCCAGCAAATACCAGTCGAGTTCGGCACCCACCGCCCATTCGCGTCCCTGGGCGAATTCATTGCCCATGAAGTTCAGCTTCTTGCCCGGAATCGTCATCTGATAGCTGTACAGCAGGCGCAGATTGGCAAATTTCTGCCAGGCATCGCCCGGCATTTTGTCGAGCAGGGATTTTTTGCCGTGCACCACTTCGTCATGCGAGAACGGCAGGATAAAGTTTTCGGTGTAAGCGTAAAGCTGGCCGAAGGTCAGCATGTTCTGGTGGTAGCGCCGGTGCACCGGTTCGCGCTTCAGGTAGGCCAGCGTGTCATTCATCCAGCCCATGTTCCACTTCATCGAAAAACCGAGACCGCCGAGATAAGTCGGGCGCGACACCATCGGCCAAGAGGTGGATTCCTCGGCCAAGGTCAGCGAGCCGGGGAAATGCTCGTGGGTCATCACGTTCAGCTCGCGCAAAAAGTCCACCGCCTCGATGTTTTCGCGTCCACCAAACTTGTTCGGCAGCCACTGCCCCTCCTCGCGCGAATAATCCAGATACAACATCGAAGCCACCGCATCCACGCGCAATCCGTCGATGTGTAATTCGCGCAACCAGAAATACGCATTAGCCAGCAGAAAGTTGCGCACCTCGTTGCGGCCGTAATTGAAAATCAGCGTGCCCCAATCCTGGTGCTCGCCCAGGCGCGGGTCTTCGTGCTCGTACAGCGCGGTACCGTCAAAACGCGCCAGTGCAAAAGCGTCTTTCGGAAAATGCGCCGGCACCCAGTCGAGGATCACGCCGATGCCGGCAATGTGACAACTGTCAACAAAATAGCGGAAATCGTCCGGTGTGCCAAAGCGGCTGGTCACCGCAAAATAGCCGGTGGTCTGATAACCCCACGACTCGTCCAGCGGATGCTCGCTGACCGGCATCAATTCGATGTGCGTGTAGCCCATCTCCTGCACATACGGGATCAGGGTTTCAGCCAGTTCGCGAAAATTGTAGAAGCGGCCGTCCCAATGCTTGCGCCAGGAACCGGCGTGCATCTCGTACACGTTCAGTGGTAGATGCTGCCAATCACGCACTGCGCGCTGTTCCATCCATGCGCTATCGCGCCAAGTGTAACTGCCCAGCGCGCTCACCCGCGTCGCCGTCCCCGGGCGCATCTCGAAGCTGAAACCGTAGGGGTCGGATTTGGTCAGCAGCTCGCCGCTATGGCGATTGCGAATCTCAAACTTGTAGAATTCGCCCAGCCCGATATCTGGCACGAACAACTCCCACACCCCGCTGCTACCAAGCGAACGCATCGGATGCACGCGGCCATCCCAACCGTTGAAATCGGACACCACACTGACCCGATTGGCATTCGGCGCCCACACCGCGAAACGCACGCCCCACACGCCCTGCACTTCCATGTGGTGGGCACCCAGCATGCGGTAGGATTCCTGCAACTTGCCCTGACCAAACAAATGCAGATCGTGCTCGCTGATGCTCACCCCGAAGGTATAGGGGTCATGCACTTCAAGCAGATGGTTAAAATAGTTCAGTTGCAGCAAACAAGGCGACGGCAATTGTTGTTTGCCGTGCCAGACAAACAGGCCCGCCGGATCAATTCGCTCAAGCGGCAACCATGACTTGCCGTCATGCACCGACACCGCACTGGCATAGGGCTGGAACACGCGCAAGACATATTCGGATTTGATTCGGTGGAATCCCAGATAAGCAAAGGGATCGTGGTGACGTGCTTCTAAAACAGCAAGCTTATTCTGGCTTTCAGATGGCATATATCGCTCCTCACCCGCAATATAGCCTTTAAAAACGGGCAGGACAACTCGAAGCGCAGG
>PCWU01000118.1:0-607 GCA_002787455.1 Gallionellaceae bacterium CG11_big_fil_rev_8_21_14_0_20_60_62
GCTTGATCGCGTAATGCGCGACGATGTCCTGCCCGGTGGAAATGCCACCAAGGATGCCCCCAGCGTTGTTAGACGCGAAACCATGAGGTGTGAGTTCGTCGCCGTGTTCGCTGCCGCGCTGGGTGACGCAGCCAAAGCCGGCGCCGATCTCCACCGCTTTCACCGCGTTGATGCCCATCAGCGCGTGGGCGATCTCGGCGTCGAGGCGGTCGAACACCGGCTCGCCCCAGCCGACGGGCACGTTGGCTGCCACCACGGCGAGTTTCGCGCCGATGGAGTCGCCCGATTTGCGCAGCGCGTCCATATAGTCTTCCAGTTGGCCGACGTAACTCGCATCTGCAACAAAGAAGGTGTTGCCGATTTCGGTAACTTCAGCCCAACTCTTGAACGGGATAACAATCTCGCCGAGTTGTTCGAGATAGCCCCGCACGACAACACCGTAGTTTTCATGCAGCCATTTCTTGGCGATGGCACCCGCCGCCACGCGCGCCGCCGTTTCGCGCGCCGAAGCGCGGCCGCCGCCGCGATGGTCGCGGATGCCGTATTTCTGCCAGTAGGTGTAGTCGGCGTGGCCGGGGCGGAAGGTGTCGGCGATGTTGCCGTAGTC
>PCWU01000118.1:616-1180 GCA_002787455.1 Gallionellaceae bacterium CG11_big_fil_rev_8_21_14_0_20_60_62
GACATGGCGCGAGGTGCCGGGCTTGCGCCGGTCAAGATCGATCTGGAGATCGGCTTCGCAAAGTTCCATCCCCGGCGGGCAGCCGTCCACGATGCAGCCGATGGCCGCGCCGTGCGATTCGCCGAAGGAGGTGACGGTGAACAGGGTGCCGAAAGTGTTTCCGGACATGGCTTTACCTCGCTTAATTAATGGCGCAAGTTTAACATAGCAGCCTGCCGAAAATTGCCGTGCATCTCGATACAACAAGGATGTGGGTTGGGTTTCAACCCGACATGTCGGACTGAAGTCCGACCCACAAAATACTCCTTGGACCGAGACGGTAAAACAAAAGAAAGTTGATCGATGAAAGCCATTCTCGCCACTGCCGCAGGCGGCACCGATGTGCTGCAACTGAAGGAAGTCCCGATGCCGGAACTACCTTCGCCGCACCATATTCGCGTAAAACTCGCCGCCGCAGGGGTGAACCCGGTGGATACCAAGCTGCGCGCCACGCCCGCTTACCATCCGGACCAGTTGCCCGCCATCCTCGGTTGCGACGGCGCGGGCCTTGTGGAAAAAGTCGGC
>PCWU01000118.1:1203-1461 GCA_002787455.1 Gallionellaceae bacterium CG11_big_fil_rev_8_21_14_0_20_60_62
CAATCTCGGCGACGCGGTATATTTCTGCAACGGCGGCATCGGCGATGAGCCGGGTTGCTACGCCGAATACACCACATTGCACGAGGATTACTGCGCCACAGCACCCGCCAATCTTTCCCTGCATGAGGCCGCCGCGCTGCCGCTGGTGCTCATCACCGCTTGGGAAGCGCTGCTCGAACGCGCCGAACTCAAGGCCGGGCAAACCGTGTTGATCCACGCCGCCGGCGGCGGTGTCGGCCATGTCGCGCTGCAACTGGC
>PCWU01000118.1:1471-2935 GCA_002787455.1 Gallionellaceae bacterium CG11_big_fil_rev_8_21_14_0_20_60_62
CTCATCAACTACCATGAACAGGATTTCGTGCAGGAGACGCTGGACTGGACGGACGGGTGCGGTGCGGACGTGGTATTCGACACCGTGGGCGGCGCGACCTTCCTGCGCTCGCTCGATGCGGCGCGCTTCGGCGGCAAGGTGGTCAGCATCCTCGCCACGGCGATGAGCCAGGCCGATGTGCAGAAGGCGCGCCTGCGTAATCTCACGCTCGGTTTCGAACTGATGCTCACGCCGCAGGTGATGAACCTGCACGACGGGCGCGTGCGCCAGCGCAAGATTCTGGAACAGGGTGCGGCGCTGGTGGAACAAGGCAAACTCGGCGTGCTGGTCTCGCACCGGCTGCCGCTGGCGCAGGCGGCCCAGGCGCACCGCCTGATCGAAGCGGGCAGCATGATCGGCAAGATCGTGCTGACGATGGAATGAGTTTCATCGACACCCACTGCCATCTCGACGCTGCCGAATTCGGCGACACGCAAGCCGGACTGGTGCGCGCCGCCGCGGCGGCGGGCGTGAGCCGCATCGTCATCCCGGCGGTGGAACGCGCCAATTTCGACCGCGTGCAGGCGTTGGGCGAACGTTTCCCGCACTGCGCGCCCGCCTACGGTATCCATCCGATGTACACCGATGACGCACAACCCGATGACTTGTCGCTGCTGCGCGACTATCTGGCGCAGCCTTCTACCGTGGCGGTGGGCGAGATCGGCCTGGATTTCTTCGTTGACCACTACGACCGCGCACGGCAGGAATATTTTTTCGTCGCGCAACTGAAGCTGGCGCAGGAATATGACCTGCCGGTGTTGCTGCATGTGCGCCGTGCAGTGGATGTGATCCTCAAGCACCTGCGCCAGCACAAGGTGCGCGGCGGCATCGCCCACGCCTTCAACGGCAGCCGCCAGCAGGCGGATGAATTCATCAAGCTCGGCTTCAAACTCGGCTTCGGCGGCGCAATGACCTACGCCCGCGCCACCCGTTTGCGTGAACTGGCCGCGACCCTGCCGCTGGACAGCATTGTGCTGGAGACCGACGCGCCGGACATCCCGCCCGACTTCCTCGAACGCGGCGCGCCGAACAAGCCGGAATATCTGCCGCGCATCGCGCAGACGCTGGCAACCTTGCGCAGCCTTTCCATCGAAGAGATTGCGCGCATCACCAGCGTAAATGTATCGTCCGTGTTGCCCAGACTTTCCGCGACCTCCTGACCATGCCCCATCATCCGCTCGACGATTCCCATCCGCGCCGCTTCGGCGGCATCGACCGCTTGTATGGCGAGGGCGCGCGGCTGGCGCTGCATCGCGCGCGCGTGGCGGTCATCGGCGTTGGCGGGGTCGGCTCCTGGGCGGTGGAGGCGCTGGCGCGCAGCGGCGTCGGCCAGCTCACCCTGATCGATTTCGACCATATCGCGGTGTCCAACGTGAACCGGCAGATCCAGGCACTGGACAGCACGCTGGGCATGGCCAAGACGGA
>PCWU01000118.1:2945-4799 GCA_002787455.1 Gallionellaceae bacterium CG11_big_fil_rev_8_21_14_0_20_60_62
TGAAAATATGGCGCAACTGATCGCGCCGGGTACGTTCGATGCGGTGATCGACGCCTGCGACGAGGCGACAGTGAAGGCGGCGCTGATCGTGCATGCGCGCTTCAACAAGATCGTGCTGGTGGTGTGCGGCGCGGCGGGCGGCAAACAGGATCCGCTGACGCTGCGTGCGGCAGACATCGGCCAGGTTACGCATGATGCGCTGCTGGCGCGGGTGCGCAATCTGTTGCGCAAGGAATACAAACTGACACCGCGCAAGAACGGCAAGTTCGGCGCGAGCTGCATCTATCTGGAACAGCCCTCACACAAAAGCACGGCCTGCACGACGGGCGATTTGAATTGCTCCGGTTACGGTTCGGCCGTGACAGTGACCGCGACGATGGGTTTTGCCGCCGCCGCGCTGTGCCTCGAAAAACTGGCGCTGCCAACTACTTGAGCCAGCCCTTGCGCCAAAAGAACCAGAACGGCACGCCGATCGACAGCGCCATCAGCGCCAGCGCATACGGATATCCCAGGCGCCAGACCAACTCCGGCATGAGCTGGAAATTCATGCCGTAGATGGACGCGATCAGCGTCGGCGGCAGCAGGGCCACCGATACCACCGAGAACATCCGCACAATGCGGTTCTGGTTGATATTGATGAAGCCGATGATGGCATCCATCAGGAAGTTGATTTTGTCGAACAGAAACGAGGTGTGGCCGTCGAGCGATTCGATATTCTGCTGGATCTGCCGCACTTCGTCGGCCTGCACCGGGTTCAGCGTTTTGGTGCGGATCATGAACGACAGCGCGCGCTGGGTATCCATCACATTGCGCCGGATGCGCCCGTTGACGTGTTCCGCATGCGCGATCTCGGCCAGCGCCTCGCTTGCCTGTTTATCGGTCAGCGTCGAACCGAGCACGCTCTGGCTTACCCGCCCCAGATCGGCATACACCTCTTCCAGCGCATCGGCGGAAAATTCGACATCCATGCCGTACAGGTCGATCAGCACATCGCGACAGTTCTCGATCGGGCCCGATTCGGCATGCAGGCGGAGGCGCAACAGACGGAAGATGGGCAGGTCTTCGTTGTGAATGCTGATCAGCGTTTCCCCCGCCAGCACGAAGGCGACCGCCACGCTGTGCGAATGGCTCTCGGTACCGGACAGATAGTCTGAGCGCAGATGCAATTTGCCCTCGTGCTCGTAAAAACGCGCGCCCGCCTCGATGTCGCGCAAGTGTTCAGGGTTGGGCAGGTGCAGCCCGTAAGCCGTTTCAACCCAAAGCACCTCCTCCGGGGTGGCGGCGTGCACGTCGATCCAGACTGCGCCTTGCGGTTGCGATGCTGCTTGCAGCTCGACCGGCATGCGCGCCAGTTGTCCGTGTTGCAAAGTGAATGCGTAAAGCATGTTGGCTCCTGTGAATTTGGCGCATTCTAACGGTCATGGCGAGTCGCCATCCCTGATAATGAAACGACAGTTGAAGAAGACTTCCTGCCGTAGGAGCGGCGTTAGCCGCGAAATCGCCATTCGCGGCTAACGCCGCTCCTAGCCTGTTATTTACGCCAAACCGCGCGATCCGAAGCGGTGCAACACTTCATAGCGCACGCCGTTCGCGTCGCGCAGTGATTCGACCAGAACAAAATCGCGGCAGCGCCAGCGCACTTCCGTCATTGCCGGCAATGGCGCATCGTTCCATTGGGCATGGCGCAACAGTGTGACATGCGGCTGGTAAGGACGCTGCTCAAAATGGAAACAATGATGGGTCAGGTGCCGCTGCAAGCCCTGCACCAGCCGTTCCAATTGCGGCGGCACCCGGCCGGGTGCGGCGAAAACGATATGGTTGTGCCCCCAGTAATGGGCGGTATCGAAGCACAGT
>PCWU01000060.1 GCA_002787455.1 Gallionellaceae bacterium CG11_big_fil_rev_8_21_14_0_20_60_62
TGCTGAACATCAGGAACACCACGCCGAATTCGGCCAGGTGGCGCGTCCCCGGCGCGTCCGGCAACCAGCCCAGCAAATGCGGCCCGATAAGGACGCCGACGATGATGTAACCGAGCATGGCCGGAAGATGCAAGAGACGAAACAGCACCACCACCCCGACGGCGGCGGCGAGCAAAACCAGAATCAATTGCAGCGAATCAGTCATGCCGCCGATGATGCCTCATCTCGGGCAAGTTGCAAAATTTGCAGCGGCTTGCGCTTGCCTGCGTTTCGGGTTTCAGCCCGACAAGGTTCGGCATTTCCCCTATAATTCGTCCCATGAACAAACCGCTCTCCGCTTCACCGCACGCGCTCGATCTGGCGCGCCGGGTGATTACCATCGAAGCCGATGCCGTGCGCGCCCTTGCCGCGCGCATTGGAGATGATTTTTTGCGCGCGATCGAGCTGATCCTGGCCTGCCAGGGCCGGGTGATCGTCAGCGGCATGGGCAAATCCGGGCATGTCGCGCGCAAGATCGCGGCGACTTTTTCCAGCACCGGCACCCCGGCCTATTTCGTCCACCCGGGCGAGGCCAGCCACGGCGACCTCGGCATGGTGACCCGGGACGATGTATTCCTCGCTCTCTCCTATTCCGGCGAAAGCGAGGAACTGCTGACCATCGTGCCCATCCTCAAACGGCAGGGTGCCAAACTCATCAGCCTGACCGGCAACCCGCAGTCCACCCTGGCGCGTGAAGCCGATGTGCATCTGGATGGCGCGGTGGCGCAGGAAGCCTGTCCGATGGGGCTGGCACCGACGGCCAGCACCACGGCGGCGCTGGCGCTGGGCGATGCGCTGGCGGTCGCGCTGCTCGACACCAAGGGGTTCGGCGAGGCCGACTTTGCCCGCTCGCATCCGGGCGGCAGTCTGGGCCGCCGCCTGCTGACCCATGTGCGCGACATCATGCATTCCCACGCCAGCATCCCCGCCGTGCGCGAAGAGGCGACGCTGGCCGAAGCGATTCTGGAAATGTCGCGCAAGGGATTGGGCATGACCGGTATCACGGATGAATCGCACCGCCTGCTCGGCATCTACACCGACGGCGACCTGCGCCGCACCCTGCAAAAGAAACTGGATTTCAACAGCACGCCGATCCGCAGCGTGATGTCGAGAACGCCGCGCAGTATCGCCCCCGACGCGCTGGCGGTGGAAGCGGTGCAATTGATGGAGCAATACAGCATCACCCAGTTGCTGGTGGTGGATGAGCACAACAAACTGGTCGGCGCGCTGAACATGCACGACCTGCTGAAAGCCAAGGTGATTTGATGTCGCTCCCCTCCCGCCTCCAGCCCATCCGCCTGATCGCCTTCGATGTGGACGGCGTGCTCACCGACGGCGGTTTGTATCTGTCCGATTCCGGCGAGGAATTCAAACGCTTCAATTCGCTCGACGGGCACGGCCTGAAGATGCTCAAGGCCAGCGGCGTCGAACTGGCCATCATCACCGGGCGCCGCTCCCAATGCGTGTCGCTGCGCGCGGCGAATCTCGGCATCCGGCATTTGCACCAGGGCGTGGAAGATAAACTGGCTACGATGAAGGCGTTGCTGGCGGAGCTGAATTTGCCGCCGCAGGCGGCGGCTTACATGGGCGACGACGTGGTCGATCTGCCGGTGATGCGCCATGTCGGCGCGGCCTTCAGCGTGCCCGGCGCGCCGCAACTGGTGCGCGACCAGGCGCACTACGTCAGCCGGCGCGCGGCCGGTTGCGGCGCGGTGCGCGAAGTGTGCGAGCTGATCATGGCGACACAGGGCACGCTGCACGCCCAACTGGCACCGTATCTGAACTGATGACCAATAAATCCCTTCCCGATAAATTGCGCGCCTGGTTGCCGCTGGTGCCACTGCTCCTGCTGTTGTTTGGCAGTTATTGGCTGAACCTGCAAGTTCAACCGTTTGTGCAACCCGACACCACCCCGCGCCATGATGTGGATTACGCGGTTGACCGGCTGGATTCGGTCGCCCTTGATGCGCAAGGTTTGCCCCATTTCAAGCTTGCCGCCGAAAGGCTGTGGCATTTCCCGGATGACGACACGACACATTTGGAGCGCCCGCACCTGACCCGTTTTTTTCCCGACCGGACACCGACTGAATTTACCGCCTTGCACGGCAGGTTAAACAACCGCAGCGAGGAGGTGATATTGCAGGATGCCGTGGTCATCAGACAGCTTTTGGCGGATACCCCGGGGGAACGGCGTTTCGAAACCGAGTACCTGCTGGTGGAACCGAATCGCGGCTGGGCCGAAACCGCACTGCCGGTGCGCCTGACCGATCCGCGCAATACGATCGATGCGGTGGGCATGGAGCTGGATGAAAAAGCGCACACCGTCAAACTGTTGAACCGGGTCAGGGCAGTCCATGAGCCGCTCAGTTAAGTCGTTTATGTGCGCGCTCCTGTTGTCTTGCCTCGCACCGGCGGCGCAGGCGGATTCGGCCGACCGGACGCAGCCGATTCATCTGGAAGCCGACCGCGTGCTGATCGACGAAATCAGCCAGTTCAGCCTGTTTGAGGGACGGGTACAGGTGCGCCAGGGCAGCATCCTGATCCGCGCCGACCGGGTGGAGGTGCGCGAAGACAGCGAGGGTTTCCAGCATCTGACCGCGTTCGGCAAACCCGCCAGTTTTCGCCAGCGCTACGAGGGCACCGAGGAATATGCCGAGGGCTACGGCGAGCGTATCGAGTATGACACGCGCGCGGAGACGGCCGATCTGTTCGAGCGGGCACGGGTTAAACGCGGCAACGACGAAGTGCGCGGCGCGCGCATCACCTACAGCACCCGCACCGAGGTGTTCGAGGCGCGCGGTGACGCGGCCCGGCCCGACCAAGCTTCCGGACGGGTGCGCGCCGTGTTGCAGCCAAAACCAAAGATCGCGCCGGACGCGGTTTCCCCGTTGCCGATTCAGCCGAGCGAATCGCTCTCCCCCACTTCACCGACGACGCCCTGATATGAGCGAATTGCGCACCGCCTCCCTCAAGAAAAGTTACCACTCGCGCACCGTGGTGCATGATGTTTCACTCACGGTGAACAGCGGCGAAGTGGTCGGTCTGCTCGGCCCCAACGGCGCCGGCAAGACCACCAGCTTTTATATGATCGTGGGGCTGGTGGCGGCGGACGGCGGCAAAATCAGCATCGATGGCGAAAACATCACCCATCTGCCGATCCATCGCCGCGCCCGCCTGGGTCTCGCCTATCTGCCGCAGGAAGCTTCCATTTTTCGCCGTATGACGGTGAGCCAGAATATCCAGGCGGTGCTGGAATTGCTGGACCAGACGGCGGGGGAACAGGCCGAACGGCTGGAAGCGCTGCTCAACGATCTGCATATCACGCATATTCGCAATAATCCGGCAATCAGCCTTTCCGGCGGCGAGCGGCGGCGGGTGGAGATTGCGCGCGCGCTGGCCACCAACCCGCGTTTTATCCTGCTAGACGAGCCATTCGCCGGGGTCGATCCGATCGCGGTGCTCGACATCCAGCGCATCATCGGCTTTCTTAAATCGCGCGATATCGGCGTGCTGATCACCGACCATAACGTGCGCGAAACCCTGGGCATCTGCGACCGCGCCTATATCATCAACGCCGGCGCGGTGATGGCGGAGGGCCGCCCCGATGAAATCATCTATAATGAGGGCGTCAGAAAAGTTTATCTGGGCGAGCATTTCAAGCTCTGACCGCCCCGCGCCGCACAGCCAATATGAAACCCGCCCTCCAACTGCGCCAATCCCAACAGCTCCTGCTTACGCCGCAGTTGCAGCAGGCCATTCGCCTGTTGCAGCTTTCGACCCTGGAGGTGAACCAGGAAAGCGAGCGCATGCTGGAGGAGAATCCCCTGCTGGAACGGATGGACGACACGGCCAGCGCGATCCCGCATCAGGCGATGAATGATGCCGCGCCCGCGGTTGCCGGCGGCGGCGATAACCCGCCTGCCGAGAGCGAATCGCGCGAGGATTCGAACGATTGGCCGGAGCCGGTGTTCGGCAGCGCGCCTTACGCCCCGGACGACGAGGATGAGGGACATGCCGAAGTGGCCGCCGAGCGCCCCGGCATGCGCGAACATCTGCTGTGGCAACTAAACATGGGCCAGCTTGAAACGCGGGACCGTCAGCTGGTCGCCCTGCTTATCGATGCGCTGGACGAGAATGCTTATCTGGCGCAGCCGCTGGAGGAGATTCTGGAACTGCTGCCGCCGGAACTGGGGGTCACGCTGGATGATCTGGAAACCGCGCTGGTGCAATTGCAGCATCTGGATGCGCCGGGGATTGGCGCGCGCACCCTGAGCGAGTGTCTGGTGCTGCAACTGCGCGCCCTGCCGCAGGAAACACCGGGACGCGAGGCGGCACTGTCCATCGCCGCCTCCCATCTGGATGTGATGGCCGCGCATGATTTCGCCAAACTTAAACGCCTGTTGCACTGCGATGACAAGGCCCTGCGCGGCGCGCAAAATCTGATCACCCAGTTGCAGCCGCGCCCGGGCCAGGCCTTCGAGCAGCGCGCGGCCGATTATGTGGTACCGGATGTGCTGGTCGAGCGCGTGCGGGGGATCTGGCGCGCGCGGCTCAACCCGGAGGCGATGCCCCGGCTGCGCGTCAACCAGGTGTATTCCAACATCCTGCAGCAACGCGGCGAGTCTAATGCGCAGGGATTGTCCACGCAGTTGCAGGAGGCGCGCTGGTTCATCAAGAATCTGCAGCAGCGTTTCGAGACCATCCTGCGCGTGGCGCAGGCCATCGTCGAACGCCAGCGCCAATTTTTCGAGCATGGCGACATCGGCATGCGCCCGCTGGTGCTGCGCGAGATCGCCGAACAACTGGAACTGCACGAATCAACCATCTCGCGCGTGACCACGCAGAAGTTTATGCACACCCCGCGCGGCATCTATGAATTCAAATATTTCTTCGGCAGCGGTTTGGCAACCGAGGCGGGCGGCGCCTGTTCCTCCACCGCCATCCGCGCCCTCATCCGGCAGTTGGTAAGCGAGGAGGATGCCCGGCATCCCCACTCCGACAGCCGCATGGCAGAAATCCTGGCACAGCAGGGGATTATCGTCGCCCGCCGTACCGTGGCAAAATACCGGGAGGCCATGAATATCCCCCCGGTCAATCTTCGTAAATCACTCTAACCATAAAGGAGCAGGCAATGAACCTCAACCTCACCGGACACCACCTCGAAATCACTCCGGCCATCCGCGAGCATATGCTGAGCAAACTGGGCAAGGTCAAACGCCATTTCGACAACGTGATCGACGTGAACGTGATTCTTTCCGTGGATAAGCTGGTGCAGAAAGCCGAAGCCACCGTGCATGTCTCGGGCAAAAATCTGTTCGCCGAAGCCTCCGACGATAATCTGTATGTGGCGATTGACAGCCTGGTCGATTCGCTCGACCGCCAGGTGCTGAAGCACAAGGAAAAATTCGAGGCGCGCCGCTACGACCAGTCCGGCAAACCGCAAGCCGCCGAATAATGCGGCACCCGGGACGGACCGGCGCGGCCCTCCTTTTCACTGGGTAATTCATCATGAGCCTGATCGGCAAATATTTGACTCAGGATTGCGTTCTGCTCGACCGCGAATCCACCAGCAAAAAACGGGTGTTCGAGCATATCGGTATCCTGTTTGAGAACACCCGCGGCATCGCCCGCGCCGAAGTCTTCGACAGCCTGTTCGCGCGCGAAAAGCTGGGCTCCACCGGGCTTGGGCAGGGCGTGGCAATTCCGCACGGCCGGGTAAAAGGCCTCAAGGATGCGATGGCCGCCTTTGTCAAGATGGAGCATCCGATCCCGTTCGATGCGCCGGACAACTTGCCGGTCAGCTTCATTTTCATTCTGCTGGTGCCGGAGCGCGCCAACGATCTGCATTTGCAGATTCTGGGCGAACTGGCGCAAATGTTCAGCGAACCTTCATTCCGCGAAAAACTCCAGGCGACTGACGACCCGGCGGAAATCCACCGTTTGTTCACCGACGGGAAAGTCTGACTCGCCGTGGCCGGGGTCAATATCCGCCAACTGTTCGAGGACAAGCAGGAACGCCTCGGCCTGACCTGGGTGGCCGGTGCCGATGGCGCGGATCACAGCCTCGACAGCGCCACCATGGATGCCAGTAACTGGGGGCTGATCGGCCACATGAATCTGGTGCACCCGAACTGGATTCAGGTGTTCAGCGCCACCGAACTGGATTATCTGCATTCGCTCTCTCCGGCCGCCCTGGCCGCCGCGCTGTCCAATCTGGGCAGCCACAAGCCGATCTGCCTGATCATCGCCGGCGGCACTGACATTCCGAATGGCTTGATAGATTTTGCCAACCGCAGCGGCACCCCGCTGTTCCGCTCGCCGCTGGGCAGCGTGCATCTGATGTGGATGGTGCGCCATTACGTGGTCAAGGCGCTGGCCGAGTCCACCTCCCGCCACGGCGTGTTCATCGATGTGCTGGGGGTGGGCGTGATGATCACCGGCGACAGCGGCGTGGGCAAGAGCGAGCTGGCGCTGGAACTGATCACACGCGGCAACGGATTGGTCGCCGATGATGTGGTCGATCTGTACCGCATCTCGCCCGAGGCGCTGGAAGGGCGTTGCCCCGACTTGCTGCGCGACATTCTGGAAGTGCGCGGACTCGGCGTGCTCAACATTCGCACCATGTTCGGCGAAACCGCCGTGCGGCGCAAGAAAAGCCTGAAACTGATCGTGCATCTGTACCGTCCGCAATCCGACGACCTGGCCAAACTCGACCGCCTGCCCCATTCGGGCAAGGAAGATATCCTCGGCGTCACCATCCGCAAAGTCGAGATTCCGGTGCTGGCCGGACGCAACCTGGCCGTGCTGGTCGAAGCCGCCGCGCGCAACTTCGTGTTGCAACAGCGCGGCATCGACACCATGCAGGAATTCATCACGCGGCAGGCGCAGCAACTGGCCGAAGACTGATGGGCAGCTGATGCAACTTTTTCTGATTAGCGGCCTGTCCGGCTCCGGCAAGAGCGTCGCGCTGAAGACGCTGGAAGATGCCGGTTTTTACTGCGTCGATAACCTGCCGGCCGAACTGTTGCCGACCTTGGTCGAGAATCTGCAGCAGGCCGGTTACGCCCGCATCGCGGTCAGCATCGACGTGCGCAGCGGCGGCAGCGTGCAGCAATTGCCCCGGCAGATCGAAGCGATCAAGGCGCGGGGGCTGGATGTGCATGTGCTGTTCCTCGAAGCGCACGCCGAAGCGCTGGTCAAGCGCTTCTCCGAGACACGCCGCCTGCATCCCTTGAGCGACGGCGCACGCACCCTGCCAGAATGCGTCGCCTACGAGCGCGAACTGCTGGCCGGAATCAGCGACATCGGGCATCACATCGACACCAGCGGGCTCGGCGCCAACGCGCTGCGCGCCTGGGTCAAGGAATTCATCCGCCTCGACCGCGCCCGCCTCACCCTGCTATTCCAGTCTTTCGGCTTCAAGCACGGCCTCCCGCTCGATGCCGATTTTGTGTTTGACGTGCGCTGCCTGCCCAATCCGCATTACGACCCGCTGCTGCGCCCGCTGACCGGGCGCGACCAGGCGGTGATCGACTTCCTTGAGGCCGCGCCGGACGCGCAACAGATGCTCACCGACATCCGCGACTTCATCACGCGCTGGCTGCCCAGTTTCGTGGCCGACAACCGCAGCTATCTGACGGTCGCCATCGGCTGCACCGGCGGGCAGCATCGCTCGGTGTATTTTGCCGAGCGCTTGGCACAACATTTCAAGACGCAGCAGCAGGTGCTGGTGCGCCATCGCGAACTATTAAACTAAAAACTTTTTCAGCCACAGAGATCACAGAGAAAGTTGCCGCCCCGATGCCTGTCGCTGGTCTTCTCTGTGGTCTCTGATGAAACGACTAGCCATTCGACTAAACGAAAAAAGGACTTTTGTTAAGTCGCTGGTTATGTGTACTCTGTGGCCAATGATTTTGTGATTCTGAATTTCATGCCAATGCGTTCGCATCTCAAACCCGGCGACTACCTCACCCTGCTGGCGGGCGCGCTCTGTGCCGTCCTGCTCACGCTCAAGCTTTGGCACGGCGGGGTTGCCGATACTGCCGTCATCCGCAGCGGTGGCAAGGTATTCCGTGAAGTTCCGCTGTCGCGCGACCAGCAGATTGAAGTGCCAGGCCCGCTCGGCACCAGCATCATCACCATCGAAAAACTGCGCGCTCGCATCAGCAGCGACCCCAGCCCGCGCCAGTACTGTGTGCGCCAGGGCTGGCTGCAACAGGCGGGCGAGATCGCCGTGTGCCTGCCCAATCAGGTCAGCGTGGAACTGACCGGCGGTGCAAAAAAATATGACAGCCTCAACTATTAAACTCACCGCGACCAGCGAGGACCACCACATCGCGCGCATGGCGGCGCTGGCGCTCGGCCTGACCGTGCTGGAGAACGCCATCCCCTCGCCGCTGCCCGGGGTCAAGCCGGGACTGGCGAACATCATCACGCTAATCGTGCTGGCGCGCTTCGGCTGGCGCGCGGCGGCGTGGGTTTCGCTCCTGCGCGTGGTGGCCGGCAGCCTGCTGTTCGGCAACTTCCTCGCGCCGGGATTCTTCCTGAGCCTGGCCGGTGCGCTGCTCAGCCTGTTGGTGCTGGCCTTTGCCCGCCATTTGCCGGCGCGCTGGTTTGGCGCCGTCACCCACAGCATCCTCGCCGCCTTCGCCCACATCGCCGGGCAGATGACCGTGGTCTATCTGTGGCTCATCCCGCACAGCGGCATCGCCTATCTGATTCCCATCTTCGCCACTGCGGCACTGGTATTTGGTACAGTGAACGGCATCATCGCGATGAAATTCATGGATGAAGAAACAACTCACCACCAAGACACCGAGACACAGAGAAATGCAAAACCATAAATCGCCCCAACCCGTCATCCAG
>PCWU01000077.1:0-2356 GCA_002787455.1 Gallionellaceae bacterium CG11_big_fil_rev_8_21_14_0_20_60_62
CGCCGAGGCGGCGCAGCGAGCCGGTCAGCTCGCGCATCTCAGCCACCAGTTGCTGCACCTCCGGCAAGGTGGTGCCGGTAAATTGGCGCGCATCCTCAAGTGTGCCGTGGGCCCCTTCCGCCGCACGGGCAAGTTGGTTGGCCATCTGATCAAACGCATCGGCACTGCGCTGGATGCGCTGCGCGAGTTGCGGCAATTCCGCGCTCAGGCGCGCGGTGTTTTCCAGAGTAATCGCCGCATTGTCAAGGCTGGCATCAAGGGTGGCGGAGCGCGCCGCCAGGGTGCGCGACAGGACTGCGATATTTGCCAGTGTGCTTTTTACGGCTTTGCGGTTGTCCTCGTCCATCAAGGCGTTGAAATTTTCGCTGCTGCGGTTGAGATTGGCGAGCAGCGAGGTGACGGCCAGGTCCAGCCGTTTCATCAGCGAGGGGCCGCTCTGGATCACCGGGTAGGCTTGGCCGGCCTGCGCCCGCAGGGCGGGTGCGTCGCGGCTTCCTCCGGCCAGATCGACAAAGGCGAGGCCGGTCAGTCCCTGGGTTTGCAGAACGGCGAGGGTGTCGGTTTTGACCGGCGTGCCGTGCTCGATGGCAAGCGTCAGTTGCACCTGCTCGACGTTGTCCGGGGCCAGCGCGATTCTGCGCACATGGCCGACTTCGACCCCGCGATAGCTGACCGGGGCGTTGATATTCAGCCCCGCCACCGAATCGTCGGTGTAAACCTGATAGAGGTCATACGAGGCGCGCAGGGATTTGCCGCTGCCCAGCCACAGCACGCCGCCGACCAGCGCCGCCCCCAGCACCAGCACGAACAGCCCGACCAGCGTGAAATTCACTTTTTCTTCCATGCCTGCTCCCGTGCGGCGCGCCCACGCGGGCCGTAAAAGTATTCGCGGATCAGCGGATGTTCGGATTGTGAAAGCTCGTCCATCGTGCCGACCCCCAGGATATTGCCGCGATCCAATACGGCAACCCGGTCTGCCACGCGCCACAGCAAATCCAGATCATGCGTCACCATCATGATGGTCAATCCGAGCGCGTCGCGCAAATTGCGCACCAGCGTGTCGATGCCGTTGGCGCTGAGCGGGTCCAGTCCCGCCGTCGGTTCGTCGAGGAACAGCAGCTCGGGATCGAGCGCGATGGCGCGCGCCAGGGCGGCGCGCTTGCGCATGCCGCCGCTCAATTCGCCAGGATATTTCGCTCCTGTCTCCGCCGGAAGTCCGGCCAGCGCGATCTTTACCGCCACCAGCTCCTCGATCAAACGGTCACCGAAGCGGGTGTGCTCGCGCAACACCATGCCGACATTTTCCGCCACCGTCAACGAACTGAACAGCGCCCCGCGCTCGAACATCACCCCCCAGCGGCGGCGCAGCTCCAGCGCCTTGCGCTCGCCCAAACCGATCACCTCGCGGCCAAACACCCGGATCGAACCGGCTTCCGGCTGCAGCAGCATGATGATCGCGCGCAGCAGGGTCGATTTGCCGCAGCCGCTGCTGCCGACCAGCGCAAAAATCTCGCCCGGCCGCACCGCCAGGCTGACATTCTCGTGCACCACGGTGCTGCCATAACAGGTGCGCAGGTTGCGCACCTCGATGACATGGGCCGGGGATTGCGCGGATTGCGTGGCTGCCGTCATATATCAAGCCAGTTGAAGACCACTGAAAACAGCGCGTCTGCCACGATCACCAGAAAGATCGATTGCACCACGCTCAGCGTCGTCTGCCGCCCGACGCTGTCGGCGCTGCCGCCGACGCGAAAGCCTTGAAAACAGCCGACCAGCGCGATGATCATGGCGAACACCGGGGCTTTGACCAGACCGGCCAGAAACGAGGACACGCTGACCGCATCGCCGAGACGGTTGATGAACACATCAAACCCCACATCCAGTTTCGAGCGCGCCATGATCATCCCGCCGAGCAGGCCGGTCACATCCGCAAACACGGTCAGTAGCGGCAGGGCGATGACCAGCGCCAGCACCTTGGGCAGCACCAGCAGTTCCTGCGGGGCGATGCCGATGGTGCGCAGGGCGTCGATTTCCTCGGTCACTTTCATGGTGCCGATTTGCGCGGCATAGGCCGAACCGGAGCGGCCCGCGACGATGATCGCGGTCAGCAGCGGCGCCAGTTCGCGCAACATCGCCAGCCCCACCAGATCGGCGATATAGACATTGGCCCCAAAGCGCCGCAACTGGTCCGCCCCCTGGTAGGCGATCACCACGCCGAGCAGGAACGACAGGAGGCCGACAATCGGCAGCGCCTCGAAACCGGCGCTCTGCAGATTATGAAACAGCGCCCGCCAGCGGATGCGCAGCGGCTGGGGAAATAATTGCAGCAGGGAAAACGAGCACTCCCCGACGAACG
>PCWU01000077.1:2370-3207 GCA_002787455.1 Gallionellaceae bacterium CG11_big_fil_rev_8_21_14_0_20_60_62
CGGCGCGGGCGCCGCAGCGAGCGGCGCGACAGAACCCGCCGCAACCAGTTGCAGCAAGGTATCGAACGCCGGGCGCAGGCCGCACACCCGCGCCCGGCGTCCCTGCCGTTCAATCTCTCCCGCTGTGCGATGCAGCAACCAGGCACCCGCAGTATCCAGCGCGGAAATGGCCGAGCCGTCGATCTCGATCTCCGCTGCGTCAGGCCATGCCATCCCCCTCAACAACGGTTCAAGGGCGGCGATTCCGCGCACCGTCCACGCACCGCTGCAACTCACCCGGACAGCCTGCGCCGTGGCGTCCGCATCCTCCCTGATCAAAAGTTTTGCGCTGTGGTAAGCGGTCATTGACGGTTCGGTTTCCGAATTGATTGCAACGGCCGGCCATTAACGAATCGAACGATATGCCAGATTCAAAGCGGTAGGCTACGGCATCAGGGTAGAGGATGCAGACGCGCCCTGCAACATTCCCAGCCCCCAGGCCACACCAAAACCATTCACGTCATGCGCGACGATGCCCAGTCCGCCGTCACAGCGACTGGCCGACAGGTCGATGTGCAGCCACGGCGTGTCGTGCTCGACGAAGCGTTTGAGGAAGCGCGTGGCGAGGATGTGGTCGGCTTCGCCGTCGAGCGTGCATTGTTTGATGTCCGCTACTTTGGAATCGAGCGCCGGTTCGTAGTCCTCGTCCTGCGGGAAGGCGCACAGGCGTTCGCCGGTTTGCTTGCCGATACTCACCGCGCGTTGCGCCAATTCATCGGTCGTGCCGAACACGCCGCTGTAGCGCGCGCCCAGCGCCATCGCCATGCTGCCGGTGAGGGTGGCGAAGTCGATCATCAG
>PCWU01000120.1:0-2749 GCA_002787455.1 Gallionellaceae bacterium CG11_big_fil_rev_8_21_14_0_20_60_62
GACCTGCGCGGTGCGCGCCACGTAGTAGATGGATTTGGTGCGGCCTTCCACTTTCAGCGAGTCGATGCCGATCTTCACCAGCCGCTCGACGTGCTCGACTGCGCGCAGATCCTTCGAATTCATGATGTAAGTGCCGTGCTCGTCTTCCAGCACCGGCATCAGTTCGCCCGGATGATCCTGGCGCGAGATGACGTAAACCTTGTCTGCCTCGGGATGGCGCGGCTGCGCGCCGCAATCGGACAGCGGGCTTTCGCTCAAGGCCTTGTCGAAATCGAAATCGATTTTCTGGATGTCACCCGTGCCGTCCTCGATCGCGTTATCCACTTTGTAATCCCAGCGGCAGGAGTTGGTGCAGGTGCCCTGGTTGGCGTCGCGGTGGTTGAAGTAGCCGGACAGCAGGCAACGGCCGGAATAGGCGATGCACAGCGCGCCGTGGATGAATACCTCGAGTTCGATATCCGGGCATTGCTGGCGGATTTCCTCGATCTCGTCCAGTGACAGTTCGCGCGACAGGATGACGCGGGTGAGTCCCAGCGATTGCCAGAACTTCACCGCCGCGAAATTCACCGTATTGGCCTGCACCGAAAGATGAATCGGCATCTCCGGCCAGCGTTCGCGCACCATCGCAATCAGGCCGGGGTCGGCCATAATCAGCGCATCCGGCTGCATCGCGATGACCGGTGCCATGTCCGCCATATAGGTTTTCACTTTGGCGTTGTGCGGCATCAGGTTGCTGGCGACAAACAATTTTTTGCCCAGCGCATGCGCTTCAAGAATGCCGGTGCGCAATCCATCCAATGTGAATTCGTTATTGCGCGCGCGCAGCGAGTAACGCGGCTGCCCGGCATACACCGCATCCGCGCCGAAGGCGTAGGCGGTGCGCATCTTGGCCAGCGTGCCGGCGGGGAGGAGGAGTTCGGGAGTTTTCATTTCAGAACCTTACCCGCAGATTACACAGATTCACGCAGATTAAAATTGCGGAAGATACCAAAATCCGGCCAAGAGTTTTCATTGTTTCCAAATCTGCGTCAATCTGCGCAAGACATGCTTTTACGCGCGATAGCCCAGCCGCTTCAGGATTTCCATCGAAGCAGTCGCCTGATTCAGCGTGTAAAAATGCAGCCCCGGTGCGCCCCCGGCGATGAGTTTTTCGCACAGCCGGGTGACGACATCGAGACCGAAGTTTTGTATGGATTCCGCATCGTCGCCGTAGCCTTCCATGGTCTTGCGCATCCAGCGCGGAATCTCCGCGCCGCAGGTGTCGGAAAAGCGCGCGAGCTGCGAGAAGCGCACGATGGGCATGATGCCGGGCACGATGGGGGTGGTGACGCCGAGCTTGCGGGTCTCATCGACGAAGCGGAAGTAGGCATCGGCGTTGTAGAAATATTGGGTGATTGCCGAGTTGGCGCCGGCGTTGATCTTGCGCTTGAAGTTGAGCATGTCTTCGCGCGCCGAGTTCGCCTGCGGATGGAACTCGGGATAGGCCGCGACCTCGATGTGAAAGTGCTCGCCGGTCTGTGAGCGGATGAACGCCACCAGTTCGTTGGCGTAATGAAATTCGCCGATGCTGGCCATGCCGGAAGGCAGGTCGCCGCGCAAGGCGACGATGCGTTTGATTCCCATGCTTTTGTAAGTGGCCAACAGCGCGCCGATGTTTTCGCGCGTCGCGCCGACGCAGGACAGATGCGGGGCCGCGTTGCGGCTTTCAGCGTGAATCAGCTTGATGGTGTCCAGCGTGCGGTCCTGGGTGGAACCGCCCGCGCCGAAGGTGCAGGAGAAGAATTCCGGCTTGAGCGCGACCAGACGTTGGCGCACGGCAGTCAGCTTTTCCGCTCCCTCCGGCGTCTGCGGCGGATAAAACTCGAAACTAATCGGGATCAATGTGTTGCCCATTTTTTCTCACCAGAAGTTGAGCGGCGGCTGCGGACAGCGCCCAGGAAAAAATACTGTACAGAACTGCGCCCAGCACACCGGGCCAGAAACCGTCCACCACGAAGCCGCGCAGGATGGAACCGGCGAACCAGAACATCAGGCCGTTGATGATGAAAATGAACAGGCCCAGCGTGACAACAGTGGCCGGCAGCGTCAGCACCAGAAAGACGGGGCGGATCAGCGTGTTGACCAGGCCGAGGACGAAGGCCGCGATGAAAGCGGCAGCGAACCCGTCCACATGGATGCCCGGCACGAAGCTCGCCACGGCGATCAGTGCCAGCGAATTCAAGGTCCAGATGAGTAGCAGTCGTATCAGCATGTCGTTGAGTGTACCAAGTACCACCTTATCATTTCCGCACAGGCGTGTAGGTCGGGTTTCAACCCGACGCTGTTTGGCCGTCCCTCGAAACTCGCCGCAAGCGGCTCGTTTTGTCGGGCTAAAGCCCGACCTACAAATTCCTGCCTGTGCGGGAATGACGGAATCTCAATAACGATAGTGGTCGGCCTTGTACGGGCCTTCCTTCGGCACGTTGATGTAAGCCGCCTGCTGGTCGGTCAACTCGGACAATTGCGCGTTCAGCGTCTTCAATTGCAAACGCGCGACCTTCTCGTCCAGATGCTTGGGCAGGGTATAAACGCCGACCGGATATTTGTCCGAGTCACGTTCTGTCCACAGCTCGATCTGGGCGATGGTCTGGTTGGCGAAGGACGACGACATCACGTAGGACGGATGGCCGGTACCGCAGCCGAGGTTCACCAGACGCCCCTTGGCCAGCAGGATGATGCGTTTCCCATCGGGAAAGATCACGTGGTCGAC